>JADMKQ010000028.1 GCA_015478735.1 Sphingorhabdus sp.
CTGGATGCCTATCTCTATCCTCCGCGTGGCGGCGGGGAGCAGCGGGTGACCCATGTCGATGCCCGGCGCAAAGATGGAACGGCTGTGGACCGGGTGGCCTGCGTCAATAGTCTGAGTCGGCGTTAATCTTCGGTTAGCTGCCCTGCCATTCGGAGCGCACTTCATCATCAGTCTCGGTGAGCAAATACTGTGCTTTCTCCTGCTCGAACCTTACCGGATCAAGCTGCGCCAGCGCCCAGACTGCTGATCCGCGCACGACCGCATCCTCATCATCCAGAAGCGCCGCGACCGCCGGGACCAGCGACGCGTCGCCGCTATTGCCCGCTGCGATCAGGCTGTTACGAACCATGCGGTTACGGCCTGACCGTTTGATGGGGGAGCCGGAAAATATCTTGCGAAAGCCCGCATCATCCATCGCCAGCAAATCTCGTAAGGCCGGGGCCGCCAGTTCGGCACGGGGCAAAAAGGCTTTGTTTGTTGCGGCGGCCTGGGCAAATTTATTCCACGGACAAACGGCAAGGCAATCGTCACAGCCGTAGATATGATTGCCCATCGCTTTACGATATTTGCGCGGGATGGAACCTTTGGACTCGATCGTCAGATAGGAAATGCAGGCCTTGGCATCCAGCCGGTAAGGCTCCGTAAATGCTGAGGTGGGGCAAATGTCCTGGCAGGCCTGGCAATTGCCGCAGCGATCCTGCCCGCTGCTTGATGGCTCCAGATCCAGCGTCGTGTATATCGCGCCCAGAAACAGCCAGCTCCCGTGATCGCGGCTGACCAGATTGGTATGCTTGCCTTGCCAGCCCAGCCCGGCGGCCTGCGCCAGCGGTTTTTCCATCACCGGCGCGGTATCGACGAAAACCTTTACCTCGCAATCGGCATTTTCGACCAGCCAGCGGGCCGTGCGTTTCAGAGCGCCCTTGACCAGATCGTGATAATCCCTGCCCTGTGCATAGACGGATATCCGGCCATGATCGGGGACTTTTTCAAGCGCGAACGGGTCGCGTGCGGGGGCGTAGCTCATCCCCAGCATGATGACCGAGCGTACATCGGGCCACAGCGTCTGTGGGCTGGCGCGTTCATCGGCACGGCTTTCCATCCAAATCATGTCGCCATGCTGCCCACCGGCAAGCCAGTCCTGCAAACGCCGGGCCGTGACGGGCGCAAGCGCAGCAGGAGCAATGCCAAAGGCGGCAAAGCCCTCTTCCCGCGCCCGGTTTTCGAGCGATTTGATCAATCTTAACTTGTCATCAGCCATAGAGCGTCATTATCACTGACCGCGCCCCATTAGGAAAGCCGTAAATGACGTCCAGCATCCCAGGAGATTTCCCCGTCATCGACCACCGATATGCCATAGAGGCCCGCAATATCGTCAAAAGATTCGACGGCGAGACTGCGGTTGACGGAATTGACCTGACCATAAAGCGGGGCAGTATTTTCGGTATATTGGGTCCGAATGGCGCAGGTAAAACCACGATGCTGCGGATGCTGCTCGGCATTATTGATCCCGATGAAGGCGAACGGTTCCTGCTCGGCTCCCCCAATCCGATCAGCAAATCGCATCAGGTCGGTTATCTTCCCGAAGAGCGCGGACTTTACCAGTCCATGAAAGCCTATGATGCGATTGCCTTCATGGGCGCGCTGCGCGGATTGCCGCTTGCTACGGGGCGAAGACGCGGGCGGCAGATGATGGAAGATCACGGGCTTGGCCATGCCGCGGACAAGCAGATCCGGCAATTGTCCAAAGGCATGGCGCAGACCGTGCAACTGCTTGGCACAATCGTTCACCAGCCGGAACTTATCATATTGGACGAACCGTTTTCCGGCCTTGATGCACTGAACCAAGGCAAGCTCGAACGCCTGATCCGCGCGCAGGCTGATAACGGCGTCACGGTAATTTTCTCGACCCATGTCATCGCCCATGCCGAGCGTTTATGCGAGGAAATCGCGATTGTCGCTAATGGCAAGATCCCCTTTACCGGGAAAGTTTCCACAGCCCGCGACAGGCTGCGCCCGCAAGTCACTCTGGAAACGCGCAACCTTAACGGGCCGTGGCGTGCTGCAATTCCCGCCGATTGCCAGCCTTTGGGTCATAACTGGAGCTTTACCCTGCCCGAAAGCGGTGTTGAACCTTTGCTCCGCGCGCTGATTGAGGGCGATGCGGGAATCGAATCCCTGTCCATTGAACGCCCCGGTCTGCACGACGCCTTTGTTCATATCGCCGGGGAAGCAGTCGCGAACAAAATGGCGCAAGACACAGCCGGAAACGGAGAAGCCGCATGATTGAGAATATCCGCGCTGCCTATGTCATCGCCCGCCGCGATTTTACCGCGATCATTTTTTCCAAATCCTTTTTCTTCTTTCTGCTCGGCCCGCTCTTTCCGCTCGCCATCGGTCTTGCCGCCGGAAGCCTTGGCGCACAGGTTAGCGAGGATATTGACCAGCCCGTCATCGGCGTTGCGCTGGAAAGGGGCGAAGCGGCAAAACTGATGAAGGCACGGTCCGCTCTGGCCCGGAATCTTGGCAGTGGCAGCCTGCCGGAATTGATCATCCTGAACGATGTCAGCCCGGCAGACCCGGATATCAAGGACAGGCTCAACTCCGGACCCCGGCCGCTCACCGCAATCCTGTCAGGCTCTCTGGAAGCACCAAAGCTCACCGGGTCGCAGCGCGATGTCAAACGGTGGAGCGGTAAAGTCGCGCTTTTGGCGGAGACTGCTTTATCAGCACCGCAGCCCGTCATGGTGGAGGTGGATTTTGTCGCGGAGACCGACAGCTCGGAAAAACGTGCGCAACTGGGCATTGCACAGGGCGGTCAGGTGATCCTGATCCTGCTGACTATGATATTGGCGGGCATGGTTCTGTCCAATCTGGTTGAGGAAAAGACCAACAAGATCATCGAGATACTTGCCGCCGCCATCCCGATGGATGCCATATTCCTGGGCAAGCTGTTTGCGATGCTGGGCATGGCGCTGGTCGGGATTACGGTATGGTCCAGCCTGGGCTTTATCGGGGTTTCAGTGATGAATGCCGGAATACCCGATCTGCCCGCTCCTGCGGTGGGATGGCCGCTTTTCTCCGTTTTGATGGTGCTTTATTTCTCTATGGCTTATCTGCTTTTGGGGTCACTGTTCCTTGGTATCGGCGCGATGGCAACCACTGTGCGCGAAGTGCAGACCCTGTCCATGCCCGTCACTATGGGGCAGCTTCTGGTATTCTTTCTCGCCGCCACTTCTGTCACCAAACTGGGCGAGCCGATTGAATGGTTCGCGGTTATTTTCCCGTTCAGCTCCCCCTTTGCGATGATCGCGCGGGCAGCGCAGATGGATAATATCTGGCAGCACGGACTGGCACTGGCATGGCAGGGACTGTTCACGTTGATCATCATTCGTTTCAGCGTGATCCTGTTCCGCCGCAATGTCATGAAGTCGGGAAGCGGTGCGCGGAAGAAGAATCTGTTCGCCCGTATGCGCGGCTGACCTGTCCGCCCATGTTTCCGTTCCGCCAAACACCATATTGTCTTAACTTTGCGGTTATTTGACGAATCTATGTTGACATTGCTGTCAATAACGTCAGACTGAACTGGTTTTGAAACGCAACCGATTGCCAATAATGGCAACGGCAGGAGAGAATTATGGCTACAAACCCCGTTCTGGATGTATCAACCCTCACCACTTCACCGACCGCCGCAGAGGCGCTTGAAGCATGGTATAAAGACCATCCCCCGGTAGTCGACCCCAACGCCAATCCACGCGATGTCAGCCGCGCCGATCTTTACAGCAAGGATCTGTGGCGCGCTCCGTTTGCAGAGATGCGGGCCAATGCACCGATTAACAAGGTCGAGGATTCGGCCTATGGAAGCTACTGGAACATCTGTAATCACAAGGCGATCCAGCATATCGAGGCCCTGCCCGATATATTTTCGTCCGCTGCCGGTGGTATCGTCATCGCCGACAGGCGCGAAGATGATGATTCGGATTTTGAACTGCCCATGTTCATTGCGATGGATCGCCCCAAACATACCGGCCAGCGCCGCACTGTAGCACCTGCTTTCACTCCCACCGAAATGAAACGGATGGAGGATGAAATCCGCCACCGTACTGCCGAAGTGCTCGACAGCCTGCCGTGGGATGAGGAATTTGACTGGGTGGACAGGGTTTCGATTGAACTGACCACTGGCATGCTGGCCATCCTGTTTGGTTTTCCGTGGGAAGACCGCCGTCTGTTGACTTTTTGGTCAGACTGGGCCGGTGATGTCGAATTGTCGCTAGCACCGGAACTGAATGAAAAGCGCCAGAAAATTTTATTCGAAATGGGCGCCTATTTCCAGCAACTGTGGAACGAACGGGTCAATGCCGAACCGACGCCAGACCTGATTTCCATGATGATCCATAGCGATGCCATGAAAGACATGGATCATCTGGAATTCATGGGCAATCTCGTGCTGCTGATTGTCGGCGGCAATGACACGACCCGCAATTCGATGTCCGGCCTTGCCTATGGGCTTGACCAGTTTCCCGACCAGCGGAAAAAACTTCAGGATAATCCGGAGCTTATTCCCAATACGGTTCAGGAAATCATCCGCTGGCAAACTCCGCTGGCGCACATGCGGCGCACAGCGCTGGAAGATACCGACCTGTTCGGACACCAGATCAAGCAAGGCGACAAGCTTATCATGTGGTATATTTCGGCCAACCGTGACGAGAGCGTTTTTGAAAATGCCGACCAGATCGACATTGAACGTGAAAATGCGCGGCGTCATCTGGCCTTCGGCTATGGCATCCACCGCTGTGTCGGCGCACGGCTGGCCGAATTGCAAATCCGTATCCTGCTGGAAGAAATGGCCAAGCGCCGTATGCAGGTCAACGTCACCGGAGACGTCAAGCGGGTCCACGCCTGCTTCGTCCACGGCTTTCGTAAAATGCAGGTCAGGCTTTCCAAATATTAGAGCGCAGAGGCCGCGAAACACCGATCAGCCCCTGTTCAGGCGTGTTTTTGTAGCTTAGCTTTCTGTTTTTCCGGGTCATTGGATTTACAAGGAAGATAAGCGCAGCATGGCAAGCATTGATAGACGCAAGCTCCTAGTAACCGGCCTGTTCGGTGCAGGAGCCTATGGGGTCGCGCATTTCACCGGCATTTTTGGAACCGGAGCGATTGCGGAGTCTGGCAAATCCTTCAAGGTCACCAAATCCGCGGCAGAATGGAAAAAGCAGCTTGGCCCGACTCGCTACCGGATATTGCGCCAGGCGGGAACCGAGCGCGCCTTTTCCAGTCCGCTTGATAAGGAAAAGCGCAAGGGCATCTTTGCCTGCGCGGGTTGTAATCTGGGGTTATATTCTTCTGAAACCAAGTTTGACAGCGGCACCGGCTGGCCCAGTTTCTGGGCACCGATTAAAGGCCGCGTGGGCACATCAACCGATTATAAAATCGGCGTGCCGCGCACAGAGGTGCACTGCATCCGCTGCGGCGGGCATTTGGGGCATATTTTCAACGATGGTCCCAGACCCACCGGCAAACGCCACTGCATTAACGGATTGGCGCTCAAGTTCATTCCGGCCTGATGCTTATCGTGGTTCGCGCGGCAATACCCGCCAGAGCAACAGCCCGCTACCGCGCAAATGGACGGGTTGCAGCCAGTCAAAAGCTTGCTCTTTCGACAATCTGCTCCACAGACCATCAGGATGCTTGCCTGCATAGATGCCCAGCTCCGCTTCATCCGGGCATGCGGCAATATAGCGGATATTTCTGGCCTCCAATATGTCGCGGGCGAGATCGGGTTCCGAAGTAAAAATCCTGATCTGGTCTGCCATTGCGCTGTCATTGCGGTGATGGCTTGTCGCCAGCACGGAATGCGGTGTCTGCACCAGAATCTGCGGTCCGAAATCAAAGGGTGCAATAATATTCGTCTGCGGCAAGGCATTGAGCCGGGCCAGTGATTCGACGCTATCACAGGTAAGGGCGCCTTCCGGCTGCTCCGCGTTGGCTTTCTCTTCCTCACCCGTGACCGCATTAACCAGCCCGACAGCAAGCGGGCCGGGCAGTATCAGGAAGACCACAGCGACGGTCGCCGCGATCCGTTGAACCGGCCGCTCCATAGCGCGCGCTTTGCGAAAACCATGATCGACGGCCCAGGCCATAAGCGGCACAGCATAAGCCGCGGCCACAGCGGCAGCGCGCTGGACCAGCAAAGACATGACGAACGCCCAGACCAGCGCATAAGCCAGAAGAAACAGCTTATTGCTGTCCACTGCATCAGCGCCATCCGCACCCGGCCGCTTCCACTTCATATAGACGAGCGCGCCAAGACCGACGATGATGGAGCCGCCGAAAAGCGTGAAATTCTTGTCCCAGGGCTGGCTCCAGACCGGCATGCCCTCACCCACATTGACCAGCCAATAGTCGCGCACCAGCGGGTCCAGATCACCAAAGGCACTGCCCACACATTCAGGCGCAGCAGCATATAATATGCCCAAAGCCAAAGCACCCGCGAGCCCTAGAGCGATCAGCCGTATCGGCCAGGAAGCCGGCGCAAAGCGTATCGCCGGCAATATGACCAGCGCGCCCGCAATACAGGCGAAAAGATGCGCCGGTGAAATCGCATCGCAATAGTTTACCGCCGCATCAAACTGCCCATGATTGACCAAGTAAAGCAAAATACTGACACCAAGGAATCCGGCGAGCGTCCAGAACAATCGGACACCTTCATCCTGAGCAACAGCCCAGCGCCAGGCCAGAAGCGCAATGAAAGAAGCGGACAGCGGCAGCCCCTCCAGCGAGATAGAAAGCCACAGCGCCAACGCGCTACCCATGACCAGCCCGGCCTTCCGCTTGTCCGGCCAGAACATCGTCCAAAGCGCAACCAGAGCCAGCACGATCTGCCAGCCATGATGATCAATCCGCATCGGCCTAAGCTGCGCCACAACAGGAACTGCCGTCGCCGTCAACGCCGCGGAAAGCAGAGCGATTCTGGCTGGAAAAAGTTCCCCTGCGATTTTTGCGATGACCCACATAGCCAAACCCAGCCCGACCAGCGGAACGATCACCATAGCCGCCACTTCTGCTGCGCTGGCACCGATAATTGCGCTCAGCAAATCTATGACGAAAATCAGCGGCAGCTCTATCAAGCGCGGCCAGTGCATGGGCTGGCTATCGGGGAAGGCAATCCGGTATTGCAC
>JADMKQ010000029.1:0-28828 GCA_015478735.1 Sphingorhabdus sp.
TATCGTGATTTCCGAGCCGTGAAATGTTCCATTTCACTCGAAATCACTCTAGCGGCGATTACTCGCTGTCGGTTGTCTCTCCGGGAACCGGGAAGCCCCGTTTCTTGAGGATATATTTCACTTCCGGATCACGGCCGCGGAATTTGCGATAAGCTTCCTTGCGGTCCGTTTCGTTCGCGGTGGACAGGATGATCGAGCGGAAGCGCTCTGCCGTTTCCTTGTCCCAGACATCCCCGGTTTCTTCAAACGCTGCCCAGGTATCCGCATCCATGGTTTCGGACCACAAATAGCTGTAATAGCCAGCCGAATAGGCATCGGACGAGAACAGGTGGTTAAACTGCGGCAAGCGGTGACGCATAACAATCGTATCAGGCATACCGATTTCGGCCAGAGTCTCACGCTCGAACGCATCGGGGTCGGTGACCGGTTCAGCGCGGTTGTGCAGTTTCATGTCCACAATCGCGGAAGACAGATATTCAACCGTCGAAAACCCTTCGTTAAAGGTCTTTGACTTGTTGATCTTGTCAACCAGCGCCTGCGGCATAGGCTCACCGGTTTCCGCGTGCTTGGCATAATTATCCAGCACATAGCGGGTGAGCAGCCAATTCTCGTTCACCTGGCTGGGATATTCCACAAAGTCGCGCGGAGTGCCGCCAAGGCCCGGATAGGTAATGTCATAGTTCAGATAATGCAGCGCGTGACCGAATTCGTGGAACAGGGTCGAGGCATCGTCCAGACTGATAAGCGTGGGTGAACCCTCGGCGCCTTTGACAAAGTTGTTATTGTTGGACGCCAGAACATAATCATTCCCTCCCAGATCGGACTGGCTGCGATAGGTGGTCATCCAAGCACCAGAGCGTTTCCCGGCACGGGCGAAATTGTCGAGATAGAACAGCCCGACCACCTTGCCATCGCGCTTCACTTCAAAAGTGCGCACTGCTGGATCGAACACAGGCACGCTACCCGTATTCTCGGTAAAGCTCATGCCATATAGCTTGTTTGCGGCATCAAACATCGCGGCGACCATGTTGTCGAGCTGGAAATAGGGTTTGATCTCCGCTTCATCGAGATCATATTTCTCTTTACGGACCTTTTCTGCATAGAAGCGGTAATCCCATGGCTCGATCGTAATGCCGGCACCTTCGGCATCGGCAATCGCCTGCATGTCTGCCACTTCTTCACCCACCCGTGCAACAGCGGCGGGCCAGACTTTCATCATCAGTTCCATCGCGGTTTCGGGGTCTTTCGCCATCGTATCGGCCATGCGGTAATGGGCATGGGTTTCAAAGCCGAGCAGCTTGGCGCGGTCGGAACGCAGCTTCAGGATTTTGGCAATCGTCGCGTTTGTATCATTTTCGTCGCCATTGTCGCCGCGGTTAATATAGGCGTTATAGACTTTCTCGCGCAGATCACGGCGGGTCGAGTTTTGCAGGAAGGGCTGCATCACAGAACGGGTGTTTTTAAGCGCCCAGCCTTCTTTACCCTGCTCCTTGGCCGCTTCGGCAACGGAAGCGATGAAACTTTCCGGCAATCCGGCAAGATCGGCTTTATCGGTCAGGAAGATGAAGGTTTCCTCATCCGCCAGAACCTTGTTGGAAAAATCGTTAAACGCTTTGGACAGCTCGGTATTGTAAGCAATGAGCTGCTCTTTATCCGCGCCTTCCAAAAGCGCGCCGTTGCGGACAAGCGCTTCATATTCACGCTCGACCAGACGCATTTGCTGTGCATCCAGACCGGCTGCCTCGCGGTTGTCGTAAACGGTTTTATAACGCTGGAAAAGTTTGGGGTCGAGAGTCAGTTCATCAAAAAAGGCAGAGATTTTCGGCATCCACTCGCCCTGGATCTTGCGAACCTCGTCATTGGAAAGGTTGCTGGAATGCACGCCCCAGATGGCGAAAAGCTCGTCCGCACTGGTGCTTGCCAGTTCCAGGGGGATGATCGTGTTTTCAAAGGTTGCTGGTTCGGGATTGTCCCGCACGGCAACATATTCGGCCTTGATGTCCTTCATCGTCTGTTCAAACGCTTCCGGAAAGTCGGAAACCTTGATTTCATCCCACGGCGGAACGCCGCCATAAGGGCCAGTCCAGTCCTGTAAAATGCTGTTTCCGGATGCAGTGCCAGTTGGTTCTTTCATTTCTTTTTTCCCGTTTGCGCTCATCTTGTTAAGCTCGGCCGTTGTTTGTTCTGCCATGGCGGGGCTACTGCCCATGCCCAGCAAGGCAGCGGTTGATACGCCCAGAAAAAATTTGCGGCTGGAAACTGAAAATCGCATGTCTGCACTCCAAAATTAGGAAATATGGCCCCACTCAGGATTGTCCTGAGACCCTTTCGTCTTGATATTCCATATAATCGCAGGGCATGAAAAGGCAAAAGGTTACCTGTGAAATTATTTTTTAGACGAAACGCGATTAGCTGTCGATGAACGACTATTCCAGATATTCGATCCGGATTTTATCTGCCGCGCTCTTGGCCAGCCGCCGAGCCGCATCGCTATCCGCGCCGGTGGCAAGCGCCACACCCATCCGCCGGTGGAGCCGGGTGACGGGCTTGCAGAAAATCCGCACATCCACCTCGGCCCCTTCACTGCCAAGAGCGAGAGCATCTGCTATGCCGGTAAAGCTGAAATCTTCGGCCTCGCGGTCCGCCAGTATCACGGCGCTGGCGCTGGCCGGGGCGCTCTGGCCAATATGCGGGATCGGAAGGCCCATGATCGCGCGCGCGTGAAGGTCGAATTCGCTCAGGTTCTGGCCAATGAGCGTGACCATGCCGGTATCATGCGGGCGCGGGCTAAGCTCCGAAAAGATGACCTCGTCCTGTTTGGTGACGAAAAACTCGACACCGAACAAGCCATAGCCACCAAGATTATCGACTACCCTGCGCGCCATGTCCTGAGCGGATTTCAAAGCGTCCTGCGACATTGCGGCGGGTTGCCAGCTTTCCATATAATCGCCGCGTTCCTGCCTGTGGCCGATGGGCGGGCAGAACAGCACCCCTTCGCGGGTGCGGATGGTCAAAAGCGTGATTTCATAAGCAAAATCGATAAACTGCTCGACAATCACACGGGCGCGGTCGCCGCGCATATTGTCCACGGCATAGGCCCATGCCGCCTCCAGCGCGTCTATATTATCAACCTTGCTCTGCCCCTTGCCTGATGATGACATGACCGGCTTGATAACCAGCGGCAGACCAATATCATCGGCAGCGGCCTGCACTTCGGCGAAACTTTCGGCATAATGGTAGCGCGAGGTGACAAGGCCCAGTTCCTGCGCTGCAACATCGCGGATCGCGTCGCGGTTCATCGTAAGCTGCGTTGCGCGGGCGGAGGGCACGATATTATACCCCTCCCCTTCCATCTGCGCGAGAATCTCTGTGCGGATGGCCTCGACCTCTGGCACGACCAGATCGGGTTGGTGCTTTTCGATGGTGGCGCGCAATTTATCGCCATCGAGCATAGAGAATATCTCGCACTCGTCCGCGACCTGCATCGCCGGGGCCGCCGGATAAGCGTCGCAGGCAATGATATAAGCACCAAGGCGCTTGGCAGAAATAGTGAATTCGCGGCCCAACTCGCCAGAACCCAGCAACAGGATTTTTTTCGTAAAGGTCATGAACTTGTCATTAGCGCGGTTTTATTTGCGCGTCATGTCCAACTTATCTGGCGATCACTCACTCCTCAAAGCCCTCAAAACGTCCTTCCCGCGCAGGCGGAGGGGGTAAGGTGATGTTTCTGGAAACCTCTTTCGACGAACCGGCACTAAGGCTCTGTTCATTGTTCAGAAGTTACGGACCAATTCACATCAGAAGCAAATTAGTGTTTGATATGTTATATCATTTCTCTTAGGAGGGGCGCAACACCCCTCAACCCATATCAGGCGAGTATCCATGCCCAAGTTCAAATATCTCCTCTCCACCGCTCTAATAATCGGCCCTGTTGCACCCGTTCTAGCCCAACAACCCGTGGCGACTCAGGACAGCGCCCTCGACGACACATCCGATACACCACAACTGCGCGGCACTTATGACGATTTCCACAAGGATGACGCGATTGTCGTGACCGCGCCCTATGTCAAAAAGCTGGATATTCTGGCGGGCACGTCCGTTTTGTCCGGCGACCAGTTGACCGAGGATATGCGCGGCCAGATTGGTGACAGCCTGACCAGCCTTCCCGGTATTTCCTCAACCAGTTTCGCGCCCGGCGCTTCCCGCCCGGTTCTGCGCGGTTTTCAGGGGCCGCGCGTGCGGGTTCTGACCGATGGTCTGGGTTCGCTGGATGCCTCCAATACTTCCGTGGACCACGCGGTCGCGATTGATGCCCTGACCGCCCAGCGCGTTGAAGTATTGCGCGGGCCAGCGGTCTTGCTGTTTGGCGGTGATGCGATTGGCGGCGCGGTGAACGTGATCGACAAGCGCATACCGCGCAATATCCCTGATGAAGCTTTCCACCTTGATGCGGTTGCCGGCTATGGCAGCGCGGCAAAGGACTGGAGCATGGGTGGATCGCTCGACGTGAAGCTGACGGACTCGCTCGTGTTCCACGTCAACGGCAGCTTCCGTGATAGTGATGATGTCAATGTTGCCGGTTATGTCCTGGCACCGGAACTGCGCGGTGACCTGCTGGCTCAGGCTGCCGAAGAAACCGAGGAAGGGCATCTTGATGAAGCGGCGGAACTGACCGAAACTGCCAACCAGCGCGGCAAAGTCGCCAACACGGCCAGCCGCACGATCAACGCGGCCACCGGCCTCGCCTATATCGGTGATGGCGGCCATATCGGCTTTTCAGTCAGCTATTATGACACGGATTACGGCGTCCCCACCCGCCCCGGCACGGTGCACGCGCATGACCACGATCACGACCACGAAGAAGAAGGCGGGCATGACGAGCATGGCGAAGCACCTGTCACCATCGGTCTGGAGCAAATCCGCGCCGACCTGCGCGCCGGTGTAGATCTGGGCGGATTTTTTGAAACGCTCAATCTGCGTGCGGGCTATTCCGACTATGAGCATACCGAATATGAAGGCGATGAGGTCGGCACAGTGTTCCAGGTATCGGGCATAGAAGCGCGCGCGGAACTGGTGCAGGCAGAGCGCAATGGCTGGCGCGGCGTTATCGGCACGCAGCTATTGGCACGGGATTTCAATGCCATCGGCGCAGAAGCATTCGTGCCCAAGAACAGCGTCGAAAGCATATCCGCCTTTACCGTGCAGGAAATCGACCTCGGCAATTTCGAGGCTGAACTCGCGGGGCGTTATGACAAGACCGACATTTCGGCCAACAGCATCAATTTCGACCGCAGCTTCGACAGCTTTTCGGGTGCGATCGGCTTTGCTTATGCGCCGGATGACACGGGCCTGAAAATCGGTGTGAACCTTTCCCGCTCGGAACGTGCTCCCTCTCCCGAAGAACTGCTATCGAACGGTCCCCATATCGCCACACAGGCTTTTGAAATCGGCAATCCCGATTTCACGACAGAGAAAAGCTGGGGCGGTGAGCTTTATGCGCGCTGGCAATCAGAAGACCTCCAGTTGAACGCGACCGTTTTTGCGAACCAGTTCGACGATTATATCTTCGAGGCAGGAACTGGCGCGGAAGAAGACGGCCTGCCGGTTTATCAATATTTCCAACGCGATGCGACCTATTACGGCTTTGAAGCCTCGGCATCCTATGTGTTTGCGCGTGCAGGCGGGTTTGATTTCGTCACCGACGGCGTTGCCGATTATGTCAGGGCAAAAATCAAGGATGGTGGCGGTCCCGTTCCCCGCATCCCGCCGCTGCGGCTATTGGGCGGTATCGAAGCGCAAAGCGACGCGATTGACCTGCGCGCAGAAGTGGAGTGGTCCGACGGTCAGGACCGGGTTGCGGCCTTTGAAACGCCTAGCGACAGCTTCACGATGGTCAATGCCTCTGCGATATGGCGGCCATTGGGCAAAAATGGCGGCGTGACCCTACTGGCTTCGGCAAATAACATCTTTGATGTGAATGCGCGTCGTCATGCCTCGTTCACGAAAGATTATGTACCATTGACAGGACGTGATATTCGTATCAGCGCTAAGTTTAGCTTTTAGCGGAAAACCGGGAATTCCTGATTTTCCGCTAAAAAGGACAATCAGGAGTTACCCAAATGCGAAAAATCATCGCTTCCATCATTATTTCATCAGCGCTCTTGCTGGGGGCGTGTAACACTGTGCGCGGTGTGGGCGACGATATTAAATCCGTCGGCCGCGCTGGCGAACGGGCAATCGACTAATTTTAATGATCGGAGAAGATTATGCGTAATATTCTAGCTATTTTGATGCTGTCTGCGACCTTCGTTCTGGCGGCCTGTAACACGGTTCAGGGCGTAGGCGAGGATATCGGTTCAGTCGGGCGTGCTGGCGAAGAAGCCATTAACTAAGCCTAACACTCATCCACCTCTAAACTATTCGCCGCAAATGTTCCGGATTTGACCGCAATCCCCGTGGATATGAAGCGGGCTGCCGGAACAAAAGCCTCACCTGCGCGTTTCTACCTGATGTCGGCATTAAATGTCGGTAGTTAGGAGAATGAAATGCGTAAGATATTTATGGCTTTTGTCGTGTCCTCAACGATGATCCTTGCTGCGTGCAACACCGTTCAGGGTGCAGGCGAAGATATTGAATCTGTCGGCGAAAGTGCTGAAGAAGAGATAAATTAACTCTGCCTGCCTATTCGGCAGCTTTGGCCTTTTCCTTTTTCCTCTCGGTAAACCACATGATCGCAAGCGATACTTCGTAAAGCAGGATTAGTGGAACACCGAGCAGGAATTGGGATACAATATCCGGCGGCGTCAATATAGCGCCCACCACAAATGCAAAGACGATCATATAGCGGCGCAGACCGCTGAGCTGTTCGCGTGTAACCAGCCCTGCCCGGTTCAGCAGCAATAGCAGAACCGGCAGCTGGAAACAGGCGCCAAAGGCCAGCATGAAGCGCATGACCAGATCAAGATAATCGCCCATCGCCGGCAAGGCTTCCTGCGTCAGACCGGCAACCTCCCCTTCAAATCCCAGAAAAAACCGGAACGCGAGCGGCATCACGACGAAATAGGCAAGCGATGCACCGGCGGCGAACAACAAGGGTGTGGCCAACAGAAATGGCAGAAATGCTCTTTTCTCGTTAGAATACAGCCCCGGCGCGACAAAGGCCCAGATCTGGTTCGCGATGATCGGAAAAGCGAGGAAAAACGCCGCGAACATCGCGACCTTAATCTCAACAAAAAATGCTTCGTATAGCTTGGTATAAATCAGCCTGCCCTCACCCGGCGGAAAGGCATCGGTCAGCGGTGCCACCAATATTCCGAATATCTCGTCGGCGAAATAAAAGCTGATGAGAAAGGCGATCACCAGAGCAATCACCGTCCGCACCAAACGCTGGCGCAGTTCGATCAGGTGATCGATCAGCGGTGCCTTGCTCTCATCTATTTCCGGTTTGGACGGGTTGTTCATCTACCGGATTCTTCTGCGGATTTTTTTGCTGGCTCATTTTTTGCTGGCTCATCATGTGCGCTGTCATCCAGCGGCAAGTCGGCCTGATGCGCCTCGCCAGCGCCCGATTCACTACCTGCATCATTGTCTTTGGGAGCATCCAGAGCGCGCATCACCGGCTCATCTGCGGCAGGAGACTTATCGGGATGTTCGAGCATGATACGCTCGTTCTCCGCCGCCCATTTCTTTTCCATTTCCTGCATCTCGGCCTCACGCACCATGGCATCGAAACCGGTGCGGAAATTGGCCATGATGCCGCGGCCCTTGGCCACCCAGCGCCCTGCCGTGCCCAGAGCGCGCGGCAATTCCTTTGGGCCAATCACGACAATGGCAATGATCACGATAATCATGATCTCGGAAATGGACAGATCAAACATGGATATGCGCCACTAACCCAGGCGGGAGAGCATTAACCAGCGGTCTTGTCAGAGCGGGTCGTTGTCTCCGCGTTGATGTCGGTCGGTTTGCTATCAATCCGCTGCGGATTTTCCGAACTTTTCTCTTCTTCGGAAATGCCTTGCTTGAAGGATTTAATACCCTTGCCCACATCGCCCATCATCTCGGAAATCCGGCCGCGACCGAACAGGATCAGGACCAGCGCCCCAATGATTACAATCTGCCAAATACTCGGTTGCATCGAAAGTCTCCTTATCTGAGCCCACTACTTAGGCTCTTTCGCTTTCACTTTCCAGTGAGTCGGGGGAGTCTCCTTCATTTTCTTCGCTGGTTTCTCCACCCTGCGGCAATTCGTCATCGCCTTCGAACTCCAACTGTTCCAGCGCGAAATCGACAGGATCAAGCAATCCGGCGGCTTTCAGGTCATCTATGCCCGGCAATTCCTTGCGGCTTTGCAGTCCGAAATGGGTCAGGAACTCCCCCGTCGTAGCGTAAATAAGCGGCCGTCCCGGCACTTCGCGGCGTCCTGCTGGCCGGACCCAGCCCGTTTCCATCAACACATCCAGCGTGCCCTTGGCAACCTGAACGCCCCTGATGGCTTCGATTTCGGCGCGGCTCACCGGTTCATGATAGGCAATGATGGCCAGCGTTTCCATGCCTGCCCGGCTCAACTTGCGTAGCTGCGCGCGTTCCCGGCGCAGCAGGTGGGAAAGGTCGTGTGCGGTCTGGAAATGCCAGCGATCACCTGTTTTAACCAGCGATATGCCGCGCCCCGCATAATGGTCCTGCAAGCTGTTCAGCGCAGCGCGAACATCCGCCTCTTCCCCGACATAAAGCCTGATATCGGCAATCGTCATCGGTGCTTCGGCGGCGAACAAGGTCGCTTCAACAGCGCGGACGATCTCATCCATCATGCCGTGCCTTCAGCTTTAGCGGGGCAAAGCTTTCATCCTGACTGAGCATCAGCTTTCCCCGTCGGGCAAGCTCCAGCGCCGCCACAAAGCTGGATGCCAGCGCCGATTTACGCAGTTGCACTGGCCCGCCGGGGGGAAGGAAATCGCGGATATCCATCCAGTCTATCGCCTCGCCCAGCATCAGGGAAACCCGCTCCAGCGCATCTTCCAATGTCATCACCATGCGCTGCTTGACGATATGGACCGGCGGAACGCTCCGCAATTTGACGCGCCCGTAAGCGGAGATCAGATCATAATATTCCGCCTGCCAATGCCGGTTATTGACCACGCGCAAGCCTTCCGGTGCGCCGCGCGTAAACACATCGCGGCCAATCCGGTCGCGGGCAAGCAATCTGGCCCCCGCTTCGCGCATCGCGTTCAACCGTTCCAGCCGCATTTGAAGGCGCAGCGCCAGTTCTTCGGGCGAGGGATCTATTTCCGGGTCTTTGGGCAGCAGTAATCCGGATTTCAGGTAAGTCAGCCACGCCGCCATCACCAGATAATCCGCAGCAAGCTCCAGCTTCAGGCTTTGTGCCTCTGCGATATATTTCAGATATTGCTGCACCAGTTCCAGGATCGATATTTCCCGCAAATCAACCTTCTGGTTGCGCGCCAGAGCCAGCAAAAGGTCAAGCGGTCCTTCCCATCCGTCGATATTCAGCGTGAGCGAGTCATCTTCTTCAGCCGGAGACGGCGGGAAGAAAAAACTCTCCGTATCGCTGTCTATACCGGCGTTTTGTTCCATCAAGCCGCATCCAGCAACGCATCACGCAGGGAAAGCAATTCCGCCAGGTCAACTTCTTCCCCGGCGTCGTTCAAGGTTTCCATCGCTTTATCGAGCCGAGAGCGCGACTTTTCGCTTATCTCGCCGAGCAGGTTTGCGATGCCGACCATCTCGTCCATCCGGCCCCAGCAATTGAGCGCAATATCGCATCCCGCCGCAACCACATCGCGCGCACGTTCCGGCACCTCGCCTTTCAGCGCCTTCATGTCGAGATCATCGGAAAATAGCAGTCCGTCAAAGCCGATTTCCCCGCGAATGATATTCTCAATCACTACCGGCGACAGGCTGGCACAGCGGTCCTTGTCCCACGCCGTATAGACAATATGCGCGGTCATCGCCATCGGGGCGGATGATAGGGTGCGGAACGGCGTAATGTCAGCTTCCAGTTCTTCCGCAGACGCATGGACCGTGGGCAGCTCCATATGGCTATCCACCACGGCGCGTCCGTGGCCGGGGATATGCTTGACGATACTGACCACGCCGCCCTTGGTCTGGCCATCAATTACCGCCCGCCCCAAGGCCGCTACCTGCATCGGGTCACTGCCCAGCGCGCGGTCGCCGATTGCTTCTACCGTATCGGGTTGCCGCACATCGAGCAGGGGAAGGCAATTCACGGTTATGCCTACTTCGCGAAGGCTTTCGCCAATCGCCTGGGCATTGATACGCGCGGCTTCAATGGCGGTTGCAGGGGCGATATTATAGATCTTGTCAAAAACCTCACCCGCCGGGAAACGGGGCCAGACCGGCTCCTGCATCCGCGCCACCCGGCCGCCTTCCTGATCGATCAGGATCGCCACGTCATTACGGCCATGCAGCTCACGCAGTTCGTCGGTCAGCGCCCGTAGCTGGGCCTTGCTTTCGACATTGCGGCCAAAAATAATATATCCGGCAGGGTCGGCGTCTTTGAAAAACGCCTTTTCATCCGCAGTCAGGTGCAATCCCGACATTCCGAAAACGACCGGCTTCATGATCCGTTTCTACCCAGTTTCACGCATATTTTCATGATTATGTCATGCGGAAAATTGGCAGGCCGGTAAAGCGGAAAGCACCATTATCCACAGTGCTTCCCCCGTTTTCCTGTAATTTTGCGCAAAAGCGAGCCTATTTACGGAAACGGCTTACTGGACGACAAGGCAGCTTTCGCCCGCTGCTTTCAGGCTGTTGCAGATTTTCTTTGCCTCGGAAACATTCTGGGCCACCGCATTGAGCCGGTAAATCGTGCTGCCTTCGACCGTGCCTTCGACAACCCGCTTGGGCAAAGCGTCGATGTCGGCAAAGCGGCGGGCAAAACCCGACCACGCATTGTTGGCCTGCGTCTCGGAACTGAATGCGCCGAGCTGGATCATCGCACTGTTCGGATTAACCGGCGGCACATCTGCGTCATTCTTCATCGGCGCCTCAACAGGCGGAGCCGTGCCCAGCTTGCCGGTCGTGACCTGCCCCTGGCTGGCGGCAAAGCTGGCATCGCCCTCGCCTTCAAACTCGCGTGCCTGCGGGTCATTGGGGCGCATCTTGTAATCATCCGTGGGCGCAGCGATCAGGCTGCCGTCGCCGTTCAGCCCGCTGACATTGCGGTTTTGCATCCAGTAAATGCCGCCCACAATCGCGGCGAGCAGGGCCAGCGCCAGGACGATGAATATCGCGATACGGACGGGCGAATATTCCCCCTCGTCATCGTCATATATTTCGGCGGATTCCAGCCATGGCAAGCGGTTGCCCTCTTCCAGATCCAGCCCGTCCATATTCATGCCAGCCTCACTCGCATTAGACATATTCACACCCCGTTTTTTTGCCCATTTTTTTTTGCCGCTATTTTTGCCGCTATTTTTGCCCGCTTCTTTCAGGCCTACATTTTATCGGCGGCGGCGACCCCCATTAATGCAAGGCCGTTTTTAATCACCTGTCCTAAATATTTGGCTAAAAAAAGTCTCGCGGAAGTTATTTCCGGATTACCGGCGATAATGATCCGCAGCTCTGGCCGGTCATTGCCCATGTTCCAGAATGCATGAAAAGCCGCTGCCAAATCGTTGAGATAAAACGCAATTCTGTGCGGCTCCCGGCTCAGCGCTGCGGCTTCTACGATCCGCGGGAATTGTGCCGCCTGCTTGATAAGGTCCAGCTCTTCTTCGCCCAGCAGCGCCAGATGCTCTGATGACGGCTCGATATTTTCCTCGGCAGCCGCCTTACGCAGCGTCGATTGAATCCGCGCATGGGCATATTGCACATAGAAAACCGGATTGTCGCGCGATGCCTCTGTCACTTTGGCGAAATCAAAGTCCATCTGTGCGTCGGCTTTGCGCGTCAGCATGGTAAAGCGCACCGCATCCTTGCCGACTTCATCGACCATATCGGCGATGGTGACAAAATTGCCGGAGCGTTTTGACATTTTCTCAGGCTCGCCATCACGCAGCAACCGGACCATCTGGACCAGCTTCACGTCGAACTTGGTCTTGCCCTCGGTCAATGCTTCTACCGCAGCCTTGATCCGCTTCACGGTGCCGGAATGGTCCGCGCCCCAGATATCGATCAGCTCGTCCGCGCTCTGGGCTTTCTGGTAATGATAAGCGAGATCCCCGCCAAAATAGGTCCAGCGGCCGTTGGATTTCTTGATCGGCCGGTCCTGGTCATCGCCAAACTGGGTCGAGCGGAACAAAGGCAGCTCCACCGGCTCCCAGTCATCGACGGTCTTGCCCTTGGGCTTTTCCAGCACGCCGTCATAGACCAGACCGCGCGCGCGCAGTTCCGCTTCCGCCGCATCGGCCTTGCCCGCTTCGTGCAGCTCCGCTTCGGACGAGAATACGTCATGCTTGATGCCCAGCAGTTCAAGGTCGGCGCGGATCATGTCCATCATTCCGGAAACCGCAGCCTTGCGGAAAATCGGCAGCCAGTCATCAATCGGCGCATCGCGATACTGATCGCCATATTGCTGCGCCAGCGCCCACCCGACGGGCTTCAGATAATCGCCCGGATATAGTCCTTCCGGTATCGCCAAAATCTGCTCGCCCAGCGCTTCGCGATAGCGGATATGCGTGGATTCTGCGAGAATATCGACCTGCGCCCCGGCGTCGTTGACATAATATTCACGGATCACCTTGTGACCGATAAATTCCAGCAGATCAGCCAGCGCATCGCCGACAACCGCGCCGCGGCAATGGCCCATGTGCATCGGGCCGGTCGGGTTGGCGGAGACATATTCGATATTGACGGTAATGCCCTCACCCCGTTTGGAGCGGCCATAATCCGCACCCAGCTGCGCTATTTCCTTAAGCTCCGCGATCAGCACTTCGTCGCTGACCCACAGGTTGATAAAGCCCGGACCAGCAATCTCAGCGGCCTTTACATCGTCCAGCACTTTCAGCCTCTCGACAATCTTCTCGGCCAGATCACGCGGTTTCTGCTTCGCCGCTTTGGACAGGACCATCGCCGCATTGGTGGAAAGGTCGCCATGCGATGTATCGCGCGGCGGCTCCAGCGTGACATTCTTGCGGTCCAGTTCGCCGGGCAATGCGCCTTCAGCGACCAACTCGTCTAAAGCTTTGTCAATATGTTGTTGAAAAATATGGAACAACATCAGTTCATCCGATTCTTTATTATCATGCGATCAAAATATGAGCCGTTACAGCTCGCCGGTACCGGGTCACCCATAACGGGCTTGCCGGAATATGAAAAGAAATTGCCGCATCAGCGCGCCCGTAAGTTCGGACGAACATAGCGGCAATGCTTTCAATGGCCGGCTTTATAGGCCAGCTTTATCGTGTAGCGTTATATTCCAGCTGCGCCGGAGTAAGCTGAAATCCGACCAGAAGCTCAAAGGTTGAACGAGCCATCGCAGCGCGCACTTCCGGATCAGCCAACGGGTCCAGAGCGGCATCCGGATCGCCGGGCTTTCTGCGCCGTGTAATCTTTTCAACAATCTCTTCGGGCAGGCGAGCGGCAGCCGCATCGACATAGGAACCGGCTTTTGCGGAAGATGAAGCGCGATATTCGCCATCGGCAAAGGTCAGCGTCACTTCACTCACCCGCTTGGCAACCACAGCCGTGCCGCCGCGCACAACGGTCGAGAAATAAGGCAGCGTCACGGTGCGCGCGCCTTGAGCATTGGAACGCAGGGCATAAACATCAAAAGTCGCTTCGCTATAGATACGCGCGCCTTCGCTGTTACAGGTGGATCGGACATTGGTGATATTGGCCACCACGTCTATCGCGCTGGCATCCGTGCTGCTGGCAGGATTAAATACCGTAATATCACCGGTATAGTCGGGAACCGCCACAGCGGGGCAGCCTGTCCGGGTCACGTTCACCCCGACACCCGTGCTCACATCAAGCGCGCCCTCTTTGGCACAACCTGCCAAAGCCAGAGCCGTTACACCCGTCAATAGAAACTTATTGAAACGCCCGTTGAGTATCATGCTTATTCCTTGCCTTTTATCCCGATTCACCCAGATATACTCTGGCGTCCTTGTTCAGGGTATGAAAACCCTTATCTATGCCTTTAAGAGGGCGCAACCATCCATAGGATGAACAGACAGGCTTTTCCCCGCTCCCGTTTTTCACTAAGGCATATTTCATGGAACAGCCAGAATCAAAAAAACCACGCATTAGCTTGCTTGTAGCCGCTCCGCGCGGGTTTTGTGCGGGCGTGGACAGGGCAATTAAAATTGTCGAGCTGGCGATCAAAAAATATGGTGCGCCGGTCTATGTGCGTCATGAAATCGTCCATAATCGCTATGTTGTCGATGAACTGAAAAACCAGGGCGCGATATTTGTCGAGGAACTGGACGAGGTTCCGGACGGCGTGCCCGTAGTCTTTTCCGCCCACGGTGTGCCAAAAGCTGTGCCGCACAAGGCCGAGGAACGCGGCCTCGAATATCTTGATGCCACCTGCCCCCTGGTCTCCAAAGTCCACCGGCAAGCCGAACGGCAGGTCGAGGCGGGACGGCATATTATTTTTGTCGGCCACAAAAACCATCCGGAAGTGATCGGAACCTTTGGCCAGGTTGATGACGGCATGATGACCCTTGTCGAAACACTGGAAGATGTAGCGGCGCTGGCTCCGGCTGATCCGACAAAACTCGCTTTCCTGACCCAGACCACCTTGTCCGTCGATGATACCAGGGCGATTGTCGAAGCGCTGCAAGCACGCTTTCCCGATATTGTCGGGCCAAAGGGCGAGGATATTTGCTACGCCACATCAAACCGGCAGGATGCGGTAAAAGATATAGCAAAATCCTGCGACCTTATGCTGGTCATCGGCGCGCCCAACAGCTCCAACAGCCTGCGCCTTGTAGAAGTGGCCCAGCGCGAGGGCACAACAGCCTATCTGATCCAGCGCGCAAGCGAGATTGATTTTGGCTGGATGGAAGGCGTCAAGACATTGGGCCTTACCGCCGGAGCCTCCGCCCCTGAAATATTGGTGCGCGAGGTCGTTACCCATTTGCAAGGTCGATATGATGTCGAAGAACAGAAAATAGAGGCAGCCGAAGAACGTATGGTTTTCAAACTTCCCCGCGGGCTAGAAACCGCCTGATGGCTGTTTATACAAAGGTTAGTGCAGAGGAAATTGACAGGTTTCTCACCCGCTTTGACGTAGGGACGCTCGTTTCTGCAAAGGGCATTGCGGAAGGCGTGGAAAATAGCAATTACCTGATCGAAACGACGCAGGACCGTTTCATCCTGACGCTTTATGAAAAGCGCGTCGATCCCGGCGACCTGCCGTTTTTTATCGCGATGCTGGACCATCTGGCGGAAAAAAACTGCCCTGTTCCGCCGATGATTGCCGACCGCGATGGCACAAAGATCCAGCAATTATGCGGCCGCTATGCCTGCCTGATTAAATTCCTGCCCGGCATTTCCGTGAGCCTCCCCACCGCCGCGCAGGCAGAGGCAACAGGACAGGCTCTGGGCCAAATGCACGATGCCCTCAAAGATTTTCCGGGTGATCGGCCCAACAGCATGAACCATGATACATGGCGCAAGCTGGCAATTGATTGCGGCCCCGACGGGCTGGACGCGATTGCGCCGGGTCTGCATGATCTGGTCGATGCGGAGCTGGATTATCTTGACGAGCATTGGCCGGAAGATCTGCCCAGATCGGTTATTCATGCCGACCTGTTCCCCGACAATGTCCTGATGCTCGACGATCAGGTCACGGGATTGATCGACTTTTATTTCTCCTGCACCGACATTCGCGCCTATGACGTGGCGATCACCCATGCCGCATGGTGCTTTTCAGAGGATGGCGCAGAGTTTCACGCCGACATTTCGGACGCTTTGCTGCGCGGATACCAGTCAGCGTTCAACCTGAATCCGGATGCCCATGCTGCATTACCCGTGCTCGCGCGCGGCGCGGCGCTGCGGTTTTTGCTGACCCGCGCCTATGACTGGATCAACACGCCCGCAGATGCACTGGTCACACGCAAAGACCCGGTGGCCTTTCTCAACCGCCTTCATTTTTATCAAGTCAACCCGGACATTTTTGCAATATGAGCGACCTTTCCTTCGTTGAAATAGCCACGGACGGGGCGTGCAAGGGCAATCCGGGGCCGGGCGGCTGGGGCGCATTGATCCGCTATGGGGACAAGGAACTGGAGATTTCCGGCGGCGAGATGAACACCACCAACAACCGCATGGAATTGCGTGCCGCGATTGAGGCGCTCAACATCCTCAAGCGGCCCTGCCGGGTCAAGCTGTCCATCGACAGCACCTATGTCAAAGACGGCATTACCAAGTGGGTGTTCAACTGGCAGAAAAACGGCTGGAAGACGGCAGCCAGAAAGCCGGTCAAAAATGCCGACCTTTGGCAGGATCTGGTCGAAGCGGTGAAACGCCACGAGATTGAATGGCACTGGGTCAAGGGCCATAATGGCGACGCCGACAATGAACGCGCCGACATATTGGCCAGCGATGCGGCAATAAAGATAGCGCTCGGGTAAAGAAACCCACCAAAGGCGATCACAGAAAGCTCTGTCCTACAGTGTGCCTGCTATGATAGCGGAAAAGCCGTCTTTCTCAGTCTGAATAGGGTTCGGCACGCGCTTTGGCCGGTAATGTCAAACGCTCTCGCCCGCGCGCGCCCTCATTTTCAAGAATCGGCGCAAATGCGCGGTTCCTTGGTGTGAACTTTGTGAACTTTGACTTGCTCGCATTACTAATCATGACTCGTAAATAACGAGGCGCGCTCTACCAAGAAACGCGCCTCGATCTGTTATTGGCTTAGCTATTATCTTCGATTTCAGCGCCGGGGCCGTTTTTGATGATAGAATCAATCGCATTCTTGGCGCTGGCCTTGCTCGTATAGCCCTCGGAGGAGAACATGATCTCGCTATTATATTTGAAACGAACGCGAAACTCGCCTTTTTTGTCTTTATAGATTTCAAACTTATGCGCCATATTCTCACACTCCTGTTAGGTCATATCTGATGGATAAATATCTTTCAGACAGGAGATTTATTACGGTTTAAGGTAGGGAGCGCAATGGCCGACTTGTAAAAGATTGTTAGAACGCGAACCGCGCGGGATTATAATAAGCCGCATCCAGCGAGCGCACGGGTTCTTCGCGCTCCATGTCCAGGAAGAGGGACTTTGCCAGCTTTGCAGCAGCCGGAGCCGTTTGAATACCAATGCCGCCCTGCCCCGCAAACCAGAAGAAATCCGGCTCAAGCGGATCAAAACCATAAACCGGCAGGCGATCCGGCGCAAAGCTGCGAAGACCGGCCCATTTGCGGGTTACAGAGCGGATTTCGACATCCATGATCGACTGGAAACGGTCTATTGCCACAGCTACATCCCATTCTTCCGGCGCGGCATCGCACGGATCAACCGGGGTTTCATCATGCGGGCTTAACCAATAGCTGCCGCCTGCTTCGGGTTTGAAATAAAAGCTGCCATCCAGCGCCACGACCAGCGGCATATCGGATGTTGATGGCGGATTGGTGGAAAGCTGCACCATCGTGCGCCGCATGGGCTGAATATCAATCGGCAGCGCCCCGGCCAGCTTGGCGATCTCCCCCGCCCAGGCACCGGCAGCATTGATTATCTTCGCGGCACGGATGATATTCCCGCGACTTGTTATCGCCCACGCCCCGTCCACTTTCTCGATCTTCTCGACCGGGCTTTTGCAGGACAATGTCACGCCCTTGCACTTGGCGGAGCGGAGATAAGCCATGTGCAGCCCCGCTACATCAATGTCGCAGCATTTGGGTTCATAAACCGCCTTTACCCAGCCCGGCTTTACATTGGGAACATTGGCCTCGATCCCGCTACGGTCCAACGGAATCATCTCGACACCGCTCCCCGCAAACTCCGCCATGAAGTCCTCAACCAGATGCGTTTCATCGCTGCGCGCAATATTGACGGCTCTGCGCTTTGTAAGAAATCCGGTTTCGGAAAAGGAAGATGGCGGGTCATTCAGGAAATCAAACGATGCCGTTGTCAGCGGCTGGATTTTCGGCCCACCATAGCTTTCCGTCCAGAATGCAGCCGATCGCCCCGTGGAATGATGCCCCGGCTGATCTTCCGCTTCCAGAAGGATGACCGAGCAATGATCGGCAATTTCGGCAGCGATGCTCGCCCCCGCCATTCCTGCTCCGACGATAGCGACATCATAGTTCATGGTTGGATCAATGCTCATAGATTATTAAGGGACGGCGCTACTCTATCTAGAAATTCGAAGCTGGCCTGCAAGGCTGCATTTCTGACATCGTCCACTTCCCGGTATATTTCATGGGCACATTCCGGGCCGAATAATTTCATCTCGGCATGGGGCATTAACTGCACAGCGCGTTCTATCGTCGCATTGTCCACCAGCTCGTCAATGGCCGTCGCAAGCACGAAAACCGGCGTGTCCACGGCTTCAAGCCGCTGTTTGTCCCGAAGCCTGCGAGCCGAAGCATAAGCCCGCTCGACCCAGCGCCAGCTCCCCGGACCCAGCCGCACAAAGGGCCGTTCCCTGAACCAGAAAAATTCATCCGAGTAACGCGCTGCATCATGGGTCAACAGGCCCTGCCGAAGCACTTCCGGTTCCAGCGGCTTTTCACTCACCTTCCAGGCCCGGCGCTTTCCCCGGCCAATGGCACAGAACAGCTTCGCGACCAGATGCGCTCCCCATTCCGGCATCCCGCCCCCGGCCGGAGCGAGCATCGGCGCAGATAATATAACCGCATCGGGGTGAATACGCTGCTCACTAAGCGTCCGAGCAACAAGATGCCCACCCATGCTATGCCCGATGACAATATGCGGCCCCGGATGCTCGTTCTGCCATTGTCTGTAAAAGGCGGCCAGATCATTCACCCAGATCGCAAAATCGTCGATATGCCCGACATGTGGATGCGGCCCGCACCGCCCCGAACCACCCTGCCCTCGCCAGTCCGGCGAAGTCACGTTCCATCCCGCTGCGTGAAAATCGTGAAAAGTCTCAAGATATTTTTCGTAAAAATCCGCCCGGCCCGTCATGAACAGCACCGAACCGCGCGCATCTTCATCGGGTTGCAGCCATTCAAACTGACGGATTTCCCAACCGTCAGGAGCGGTCCAGATCAGCTCTTTAGCGTCTTTGGGAACGGACCGTCGATCAAAAATAGGCGGGTTCGATCGACTCAAGAACAGGCTCCGGTTGTCATGGTTACTATTTGGTAAGGCATTTTTATTAAAGCTGTTTCCCGTGAACGGGGAACAACTCATCTACTTGCTCTGGGGCGGATTGGCAATTGCACTGATCGTTGCGGCGATAACAGATATCAAAAGCCGTCAAATCTCCAATAAGCTGAACCTGGCCATCGCGCTGGGCGCTCCTTTATTCTGGATCGCCAGCGACATGGCCTTCTGGCCTGACATGGTATGGCAGATCGGTGTGGCTGCGCTGGTGTTTACCATATTCGCCGGATTTTTTGCTATCGGAGCCATGGGCGGCGGCGACGTCAAACTGCTCACGGCCATAGCGTTATGGCTGCACTGGCTCAGTTTAATCCAGTTGCTGGTCGTCATGTCCGTCGCTGGTGGGGCGCTCACATTGTTAATGATAGCCGCTAAGAAAATTCAAAAGACCGAGGGTCCAGTGAAGGTTCCATACGGGGTGGCGATATCCTTCGCCGGGCTTTGGGTGATCCACGAACGATATATTAACCATTTTACTTGAAAGAGAAATTACGGCCAACGGATCGTTTCAGAATGATCGATTTCGGGGGGCATTCAGGAGGCGTAAAACGTCATGGATAAGAAAAAACTTATATTGCTCATCGGTGCATTGGTGGTGGCTGCTGTCACGGCTTTGCTCGCCAGGAACATGTTTGCGGGAGCATCTGCGCCGCAAGTAGAGGCGAAAAAAGTGGAAGTCATGGGTCAGGAAGTTCTTGTCGCATCTCGAGCCCTGCCCGTTGGCACAATCATTACGCCGGATGCCTTCAGCTTTCAGCCATGGCCGGAAGAGCTGGTTGAGGAAGCCTATTTTCTGAAAGAGGGCACAGACGTTGAATCCCTGAATGGCACAGTTGTTCGCAATGCTATCACCGCTGGCCAACCGCTCACCAAAGGCGCCATCGTCAGTCCCGGTGATCGCGGATTTCTGGCAGCAGCGCTTGGTCCTGGCATGCGCGCGGTTACCATTCCAGTTTCAAGCCTGACAGGCGTTGCCGGTTTTGTATTTCCCGGTGACCGCGTCGATCTGATGCTTACGCAATCGATTAAAGGCGATGGTCCCGAGCTCAAGGTCTCCGAAACTGTCATTCGCAATCTGCGGGTTTTGGCCACAGATAACCGGGTTACACAGACAAAGAACGAAGAAGGACAGACTGTTCCCCAAACCGCCAAGCTTGTAACGCTGGAAGCCACGCCAAAGCTGGCCGAGAAAATTGCAGTTGCCCAGACGCTGGGAACGCTCAGCTTATCTTTGCGGTCCCTGGCCGATAGCGCGACCGAGCTGGAAGAAGCAATTGCGTCGGGTGAAATCACGCTGCCAAAGACAGATGATCCAGTCGCAGAAGCAGCAATCCTCAAATCCCTTGCAGCACGTCCTAGCTCCAGGAAATCGACTTATTCAACCGGCGGTGAAGTCTCTCGCTTTGAAGCGCGCACACCTCCGCCGCTTGCCAAAGAAGAAACACCCGAAGGTCCGAAAGTCCGGGTAGCACGCGGCGATAACGTCAGCGAAGTGAAATTTGGAGACAAATAATGTCCATGCAATTTGCAAAGTTCGGCGTGTATAGCATCGCGTCTGTCCTCGCTCTCGCCGCAACCAGCTATGCTTCTGCACCGCTGAACGCACAGTCAGTGAATATATCGGTACCTCAATCGCAGATTTCCATTTCTGTGGGGCGCGGCAAATTGATAACCCTTCCCTCGCCGATTGAAGATATTTTTATCGCCGATGATAATATTGCCGACGTGCAAGTTCGATCTCCACGCCAAGTTTATATCTATGGCAAGACCGGCGGACAGACGAGCTTTTACGCCACAAGCGGTTCAGGAAAGGTTGTTTATTCAGCTGAAGTTTCCGTAGGTGCAGAAATATCGTCCATTGACCAAATGCTGCGTCTGGCGATGCCCAATGCAAAAATCTCGGTCAGCACGACAAATAATTTTGTCCTTTTGACAGGTACAATTGCAGATCCGGATGATGCCGAAGAAGCGGAAAATCTGGTGCAAGCCTATGTCGGAGAAGAAACACGCGTTGTCAGCCGGTTGAAAACCGCCACACCGATGCAGGTAAACCTGAAAGTCCGTTTTGCGGAAGTCAGCCGTTCGCTGGCCAAAAATATCAACGGCAATGTTATGACCCGCGATACAACAGGCGGTTTCCAGTTCGGCGTCGCACGCGGGCGGAACTTTGGTACGATCACAGACTTTGATACAAGCGGCTTCCCATCATTGGATGCATCCAGTCTGTTCGGCTTGCCTGCCGGTTCGGTCTCACTGCCATTCAATACGAACACCGGCCAATTTATTGGCATGGGCGGAACCTCGTTTAACACCGGACAAGCATCGGGCCTGGATACCATAACAGCTGCGGGCCGCTTATTTGGTCTTGATATTTCAACCGCATTGGACGTTTCTGAGCGGGTGGGGCTGGCGACGACACTCGCGTCACCCAATCTGACCACGATTTCGGGGGAAACAGCGACATTCCTCGCTGGCGGCCGCTTCCCCATACCGATGTCGACCGGACTGGGCGAAGTCAGCGTCACCTATCAGGATTTTGGCGTCAGCTTGTCCTATACACCAACGGTGCTATCGAACGGACGCATTTCGATCCGGGTCAAACCAAGCGTGTCCGAACTGTCATCAAATGGCGCAGTCAAAGTGAACGGCTTTGAAATCCCGGCCATTTCTACCCGTGAAGCAGAAACAACTGTTGAACTTGGTTCCGGTGAAAGCTTCATGATCGCAGGACTGATGCAAAATACATATAACTCGGCCGTAGAAAAGACACCAGGGCTTGGCGACGTGCCGATCCTTGGCAATCTGTTCAAATCGGACGGCTATCGAAAAAATGAAACCGAACTTATGATCGTGGTTACGCCTTATCTGGTGAAACCCGTGAATGATGAAGACATTGTTCTGCCAACAGACGGATTCAAACAGGCCAATGATTTCGAGCGCGTATTCATGAACCGGCACAGTTCTGACGGCACTGGTGATCGTCCGAAACCATCGGTCGCGCCCCCCGTTGCATCCGGCCCTGCGCTAAGTAGCATGGCTCCACCCGCACAGGATAAAACTGCAAAAAAATCGAGTGGCTCTCAGGGTGCTGCCCCCGGTTTCAGTTTCGACCAATAGTCCGTTTCAGGAGAAAACATCATGCGTTTTGTTTCTATAGCACTTGTAACAGCTCTCGGACTTTCGCTCACGGCTTGTGGCAGCACCACAGCCAATCGCACCATTTATAGCGAGCGCCAGCCGGTTGTTACCCGCTCCCATTTCGTTCTCGACGTCAATACGGCGGGTTCAGACTCCCTTTCGGATGGAGAACTTGGACGCCTAGCCGGATGGCTCGATGCGCTGGAACTGGGCTATGGTGACCGTGTTGCCATTGATGATCCCGGCTATAATGCTGGCCCTTCTGCCCGCAGCGCCGTTGAAACACTTGTCGCGCAAAAAGGGTTGCTGATTAGCGACGTTGCCCCGGTAACCGAAGGTCATGTGCCAAGCGGTGCCATGCGTATCGTTGTATCACGCTCAACCGCCGCGGTTCCGGGCTGCCCCGACTGGAGTCACCGCAGCCATACTGACTTTCAAGCCCGCACGAGTGAAAATTACGGATGCGGTGTCAACAGCACATTGACCGCGATGATTGCTGATCCCGAAGATCTCGTTCGCGGCCAATCCCGCAACGGAGAAGACCAGGCCGAAGCATCAAAAGCTATCCGTGCCTATCGTGACAAAGCCAAGCAAGCTGGAGAAATAAAATGAACGCTCCCTGGAAGCCCGGTTCTGCAAACGGACGTGATCCATTCTCTGCTTTTGTTTGCGACGAGGACACGCTGGATCTGATCCGCCCGGTCATAGAAGAAATGGGCTGGCCGACCGATAAGTGTCATAAAGGCGGACTACGCAACGCAGTGCAATCGCTGTCGGTTACAGCGAGCCCCAATATCTTGATCGTCGACCTGTCCGAATCAGGTGATCCACTGAACGATATCAACTCACTGGCCGAAGTATGCGAACCGGGCACCGTGGTTATCGCTATGGGACAGGTCAATGACGTGCGCCTGTATCGCGACCTGATTATCAGCGGGCTTCAGGACTATCTGTTGAAACCTTTCAGCCCCGAACAATTGCGCGACGTATTGAGTCACGCACAAGCCACACTCAATGCCCCAAAAATGGAAGAACATCTCAGCGAGAAACCGCATGTTTCGACCGCTGTTATCGGAACAAGAGGCGGCGTAGGCGCATCGACTGTCGCAACATCATTGGCATGGCTGTTAAGCAATGAAAAAGGCCGTCTTACTGCCCTTCTTGACCTTGATGTCCATTTCGGCACGGGTGCGCTCTCGCTTGATCTTGAACCCGGACGAGGATTGATCGACGCCATCGACAACCCTAGCCGGATCGATGGACTGTTCATCGAGCGTGCGATGATAAAGGCGAACGACAAGCTTTCCCTTTTATCTGCCGAAGCCCCGATCAATTCGCCAATGATGACGGACGGCACAGCATTTTTTCAGTTACAGGAAGAGTTCCGCGCCGCATTTGAATGCACTGTCATCGATTTGCCGCGCGAAATGCTGATCAGCTATCCACATCTATTGGCTGATGTGAACGCAACTGTGATCGTCACCGAACTGACACTGGCATCCGCACGCGACGCTATTCGCCTGCTGTCATGGCTTAAATCTAACGCCGCGCAAAGCAAAGTCATTGTGGTTGCTAACAAGGTGCTGTCAGGCGGACTGGAAATCACACGCCAGGACTTTGAAAACTCCATTGAACGCAAGATCGACATCATGATTCCGGCGGACCCGAAAGCGGCTGCTCATGCTGCCAAACTGGGCCAGGCATTTGTTGAAGCCGCTAAATCAAGCAAGGCGACAAGCAAGATCATCGCTCTTTCGGAACATATTCTCGGCACGGTCGAGGCTGATGATGACGATGAAGAGGCGAGCGCAAAACCCAGTCTGATGGATAAATTCGGCGGGATGAAATCACTTTTGTCGCCAAAGAAAAAGAAAGAGAACGAGACAGTCAAATCGTGATGCAGGTTCCGCGACTCTTTCTTTCTGATATGCGAGGATGCTCATAATGGACATGATGCAGATTGCCATGCTTGGCGGCGGAGTGCTGACTTTCCTGCTGCTCATTCTGTTTGCTTTTGCTGGTCCCTCCGGATCAGCGGCAAAGGCAAAGCGTCTGGATAAAGTGCGTTTCCGTCATTCGGAAAGCACCAATGCCAAGATGGAAGCCCAGATGAAAAAAGCCGTCAGCGCTCGCAAGAAAAATCATCGTCCCGCCGGCGCCAATCAATCAAGGCTCGACACTCTTGCCATCCGTCTGGACCGCACAGGCCGGACATGGTCGATTTCGCAATATTTCTATGTTTGCGGCGGCTTGTTCGCGCTTGTTTCTTTAGCCTTGCTCATAAAGGGAGCACCGCTTCTTTTGTGCATATTCGCCGGCACAGCCATCGGCTTTGGCTTTCCGCACATGGCAGTGGGCTTTCTCATCAACAAGCGGGTGAACAAATTTACCGCCTCTTTCCCTGATGCTATCGAACTGCTGGTTCGTGGCCTTCGTTCCGGTCTGCCCGTGACGGAAACAATCGGCGTTGTTGCAAGGGAAGTGAGCGGCCCGGTTGGGGAGGAGTTTTCCAAGGTTGTTGACCGGATCAAGATCGGCCGGACAATGGAAGATGCTCTAGGCGAAAGTGCAAAACGGCTTGATACCCCGGAATTCAAATTTTTCTGCATCACGCTTGCAATCCAGCGCGAAACCGGTGGCAACCTTGCCGAGACATTGGCCAATCTTGCCGATGTGCTCCGCAAACGCAGCCAGATGAAACTGAAAATCAAGGCGATGTCCTCTGAATCCAAGGCATCTGCTTATATAGTCGGCTCGCTGCCGTTCATCGTTTTCGGATTGGTCTACACGGTCAACCCCACATATCTTGCAGGGTTTTTCTCTGAAGATCGTTTGATCATAGCGGGGCTTGGCGGGTTAACATGGATGAGCATCGGCGTGTTTATCATGGCCAAAATGGTCAACTTTGAGATCTAGGAGGAAGGTGTAAGGCAATGCCCGAGAGCGGTCCAACTTTACTGGGAATAGATGTCCTCTGGGTGGCAACCATTCTGGCTGCCGTAGCAACGCTGGCCGCTGTCTTTGCTATCTATACGGCTGTAACTGTCCGTGATCCTATGGCAAAGCGAGTTAAGTCGTTGAACGCCCGGCGGGAACAGTTGAAGGCTGGTATTTCCGCATCCACTACCAAAAAGCGCGCTAAGCTGGTCCAGCAAAACGATGCAACCGACCGTATGCGCGGTATGTTGTCATCCCTTAAAGTTCTGCAGGACGACCAGTTAAAGGAATCCCAGCAGAAGCTGGCTCAGGCCGGGATCAGGTCGAAAGACTGGGCTTATGCTGTTATTTTCAGCCGTCTGGTCCTTCCCATCATCCTGGGCGGCGGAACCGCGCTGCTTATATATGGCTTTGATTATTTCCCCGACTGGTCCCCGCTCAAGAGGTTTTGTGCTTTTGCTGGCGCTACTATCATTGGTTATAAAGCCGCTGACATTTATCTGAATAACCTGATTACCAAGCGGACAGACCTCGTTCGCAAAGGTCTTCCCGATGCGATTGACCTGCTGGTGATTTGTGCGGAAGCGGGCCTTACGGTTGATAGCGCTTTTGCCCGTGTTGCGAGAGAACTTGGCGATGCTTATCCCGAACTGGCCGATGAATTTTCACTGACTTCAATCGAATTGGGCTTTCTGACCGAACGGCGTCAGGCTTTTGAGAATCTGGCTTATCGCGTGGCGTTGGAACATGTCAAAGGCGTGGTTACAACAATGATCCAAACCGAAAAATACGGCACCCCGCTCGCTTCTGCGCTACGTGTATTGTCGGCCGAGTTCCGCAATGATCGGATGATGCGCGCCGAAGAAAAAGCAGCACGGCTCCCAGCGATCATGACAGTCCCACTGATCATGTTCATTCTGCCAACGCTGTTTATCGTGATCCTTGGCCCTGCGGCTTGCTCGATCTCGGACTCGATGCTGACGTAAACGGCTGTTAAAGTTGATTAGCCGTTGGCGATATCATCCGCAGATTGTTTGATTTTTGCCAGCATGGCGGAGAGGTTCTGCTTCTCTTCATCTGACAGGACCAACATGACTTTCTGTTCCATAATTTCCGCCGCCGGCATGATCTGGTCATAAAGCTCTTCGCCGGTTTGGCTGAGCATTATATGGTGAGAACGGCCATCGGCATTATTGGGACTTCTGTCTAACAGAGCTCTGTCCGCCAGAGTTTTTACGGCGCGGTTGACCGTCACCTTATCCATCAACGTAGCTTCAACCAGCTCTCGCTGGGTAGAAACCCCGCGGCTACCCAGAACAGCCATCACGCGCCATTCCGGTATTTTCAGACCAAATTTACTTTTGTAATCATTAGAAATCAGATCGCTCACTGCATTGGATGTAGTGGACATCTGATAGGGTAGGAAATCGTCGAGTTTTCTGGCCATAGGAAATGTCTATTCAATTTTGGAGCGGAGTCCAATCCAAAACGTTCTCGGGAATGTTCGCTCGATAATATTAGTGTTACTAATTGCTGCCTCTACGCGCGCATCGAACAGGTTTTCAACCCGCCCTTCGATCAACAGCCGGTCGTTCACTGCGAAAGCTACAGCGCCATCAACGATAAGCGCGTCATCCAGTTGCATGACATTCTGGTCATCTTCAAACTGGCTGCTTGTATAGCGCATGGATAAAGAAGCGCCTGTTCCGTTTTCCAGATTCCAGCGTAACCCGGCAGAAACATTATGCTCCGGTATCTGCGCCGGACGCAAACCGTCAACTGCAGCGGCGTCACCGGATCCGTTTACCTTGGCATCGACATACGCGTATGCCGCTCTGGCAGACAGGTTTTTGACAAGATGGCTGAGGTCAAACTCCGTATCAATTTCGATGCCTTTGGACTCAATGGAGTCAAGATTCTGTCTTTGACTATAGGTCGCACCCGGGGCGACAAATCCAACACCCGGGAAAGTGCCTGGCCCGGTGGCAAGTGTCACATTGGCAACGGCATCATCCAGTTTGTTATAAAAGGCGGTAATTCCGACGGAAACAGCATCGCTCTTCCAGTCCAGTCCGAGTTCCGCACCCTTCACCCGTTCCGGTTCCAGCAAAGCGTTAGCCGCAGTTGCGTCGTCACCGACGCGAAATGGCCGGAACAATTCGTTCAATGTTGGCAAGCGCCAGCCGAGATAAGCCGCCCCGCGCACTGTAAGCTGGCTAGACGCATCGTAAGCAAAGCCGCCGCGCGCGGTAAATTCGGTGCCGTCACGATCATCAAATTTCTCATCCGTTCTCACGGAGCCGGGGAAAGGATCGATAAGCTCGATCTCGCGCAATAATCCGTCATTTATGGTCCAGTAATCCAGACGTCCGCCACCTGTTAGCGTGAGTCTTTCACCAGCCTGCACACTCGCTTCGACAAAAGCGCCATAGGTCGCCGTTGAGCCACCGGCATTGCGGCTACGTCGAGGGGTGTCATTATCGGCAAAGAAGTAATTTTCTTTCGTTTCCCCTACTGTTCGCCGCCAGTCTCCGCCAATCCGAAGCTCGACATTTTCCCCCACCGGAGGCCGCACTTCAAACCGTGCGCCAAGGCCGGTGGAAGGAACATCAAACTGCTCGAATACCCGGCTCACACTGTTGCGGTCATCCGCAACGCCGCCAAAGCTGACATCGAAATTGCGGATCTGGACATAGGCCAAAGCAGACCATTGCCAGTCCGAGGCACGGTTTACTAACCGGATGCTGGCATCGGCGCCATCATTATGGTTCTCGCTAAAGGCAAAGCCGCGTTCCCGATCATCGGTGAATGCGCGGACATTGGCCTGTAATTCCGTATCCTCATTCAGCGGCACGGCATAACGCACTGCCACCCCGGCCTGTTCATATTCCGACGGGCGATCCACTGCGCCGCGCTGGCTCTTGATAATGGGAATAAAACCGTCACCACGCGCATAATTGGCAGAGATGGTAAGCTGTCCCTGCCCTAATTTGCGTCCAAATAGCAGGTCCGCTTCGACGCTGTCACGGCTACCATAAGCTGCACCCAGTTCAATCAGATTGCCGACATCCTGGCTGAATAGTTCAACGCTGCCCGCAATCGCTCCGGACCCTTCCACACCGCTACCCCCGCCGCGCGTTATACGAGCGGAACCGAGCGCCAATGCATCATAGCCCGGCCATGCGACCCAGCCGCCAAACGGGTCGGCTTGCGGCACTCCGTCCAGCAACAGGACCGCGCGGGATGATGCATTACCGCCCAGACCGCGCAGCGTGATTCCCTGACTGGTTGGATTAGCCGTTCGTGCATCCGACCGCCGGAACTGTTGAAGGCCCGGTATATCACGCAGGGCATTTTCAACGCGTACATTCTCATCCAGCGTAATCACGACTGTACTATAAGCATCATCGGCCTCGGGCAGAGAAAGACCGGTAACGGTTATGTCCGCTTGCCCCGACGCTTCCTCAGC
>JADMKQ010000029.1:28928-43648 GCA_015478735.1 Sphingorhabdus sp.
CGTGCTTACAAAACATAAGGGCGCAAGACACACAGACGCCAAAATAGATTTTTTCATTATGCTGGTTTTACCTGTTCGGGCGCTGCGTCACGGAACGCGGCCAGTTCGTTGCACGCGGCATCAATCCGCACGAGTTTCGGAAAAGTGGTCAGATCGGTTTCAAACCGGCGACCGTTGTAGATTTGCGGGACCAAGCAGATATCCGCCAGATTGGGTGCATCGCCGCCGAAAAATCCGCTATCCGGTGCCATGGCTTCCAAAGCTTTGAAGCCTTCGTTTACCCAATGGCGATACCAGTTATCGATCGCTTCCTGATCCTGCCCCATTTCGTTTTTCAGATATTTCAATATCCGCAGGTTATTCACCGGATGAATGTCTGCAGCGACCACCATCGCCTGCGCCAGTGTCTTGCTCCGCTCCAACGGATCGCTCGGTATTAGCGGCGGGTCAGGATATTTGGCATCAAGAAAATCGATAATCCCCAGCGATTGGGTCAGATCATGCCCGTCAATTTGCAGCGTCGGGACAAAGCCTTGCGGATTATGGGCGATATAATCGGGCCGCTTCGTACTATCGTCCAGCAAGCTGGTCGGCGCCACCTGATAGGCGATTCCTTTCAGGTTCAACGCGATGCGAACACGGTAGCATGCGGAGCTGCGCCAATAATCGAAAAGAATGATTTCGCTCATGCGGGGTATGTGCCGAGAAGGCAGGGAAATTGCAAGCCGGAAGCAGATTAAGGGCTTACCGAGGCAATATGGCCGCCCGTGATAGATATATTGCCGCTGGCTTCTACCAACACGTTGCGCCCGGTTCGTTTGGAGAGTTCATCCAGCCATACCTGCCTGTGGTGCAATTTCGTTGCCACAGCAGGATGGACGTTGAGTTGCAAGCTACCTGCCCCTGCGGCGCTTCGCTCCGCCTGACGCAATAGTGCTAAGGTCGCTGTCAACACCTTGTCCGCCTGGGCCACTTCCAGAACAGAAGGTCCGGTTTTCCGTCTCACGATTTGCATAAAACCAAAGCCGTTTATCGCAGTTCGTTCACAATTTCCGGCCATATACGCATCAAATATCGCGCAGACTTCTGTCCGCTCCGCCTTGGTGGAAAGGGTCGGGAAATCTATGCCTATGGACCCACCAATATCAAAGCGAGTTAACGCCAGTGCGATATATTGCGCCGCACGTTTTGCCAGTTCAAATGGTGCAAGCGGTCCGTCCACATCAATCACTGTCATCGCGGGAGTGAGCGATACCAGCAAGGTCCCGCCATCAAATTCTATGCGTCCCGTCTCGGCCTGTTCCATGGCCTCGTTCCAGCCAAATCCGGCGAGCAAATCCGGTCCATGAGCGTGAACATCCTGTATCGGCTGACCGTCTTTCTCGATACGCTCTAACAGGCTTGGTCCGGCGGTAAGCTCTATCTCATTGGCCACTGGCCGCGCTTTTGCCCGTTTTGATTGCCCGTCTTTTTCGTTTAAAGCCTCGCGCACAATTTCCACACGCAAGGACGCACCTTCGGTCAGACCTTTGGGCAGCGGTTGCAAAAGACATTGCTCACCGCTTTCCAGCGTAATGATGCCCGATTGTCCTGCAACCCATTGACGGGTAAATTGCGCATCGACGATCGCACCTTGTCTCGTGCCTTTTTGTCCCCGTTCGACCCGGACCGAGACTAATTCGCCATGCTCTAGCCGCAGTGCGCGGTTCTCCCCAATCCCGGCCTCATAGAGCCAGCCGTTTTGGAAATCAGCTTCCATCGTGACTGAATGGGTAGCCCGAGGAAATGAGCAGATTGCGCGTTTCGTAAAGCGGCAATCCCATGATCCCGCTGAAACTGCCGCTGATTGATATGACAAAAGCTTCGGCAAGCCCCTGAATGGCATAGCCGCCCGCTTTGCCAAGCCCTTCGCCGGACTTTATATATGCATCAATCTCGCTGTCCTGGAAGCGTTTGAACTTTATCGTGCTGTCAGAAAGCTTTGTGCGTGATGTTCCATCGGCTGCGATAACACAAACGGCCGACATTGTATGATGCCTCCGACCGCCCAATAGCTTTAGAAATCCGCGCTGCTGCGCTTCATCTTCAGCCTTGCCCAATATGCGCCTGCCAACTGCGACAATAGTATCGCCCGCGATCAGCATCTCGTCAGCACTGCGCGGCACCACAGCGGCCTTTTCCTTTGCCATACGCAAAACATAATCGCGCGGCAATTCACCCTTGAGCGGGGTTTCATCAATATCGGGGGACGCAATCCGGTCAGGCTTCACCCCTAACCGGCCAAGCAGCTCCAGCCGGCGCGGGCTGGACGAGGCGAGAACGAGTTTCATCTCTTTCGCTGCCCCGCTCATAAAAGAGACGACAGAGGTTGAGCTGTCACTTGAACCTATATGTAATACGACCTTTGGTGAGGTCATAAGGAGTCAGCTCTACGAGCACTTCATCACCAACCAGCACACGGATACGGTTTTTACGCATCTTTCCAGCAGTATGACCAAGTACCTCATGGCCATTTTCCAGTTCGATCCGGAACATCGCGTTGGGGAGCAGTTCGCGAACCATCCCCTTCATTTCCAATAATTCTTCTTTTGCCATCCGGCTTTACTTCATCCCTATTGATTCGTGGCTTTTCCACGCGTTGCGCTGCGCCATAACGATAAAATGTGCAAAAGGGAAGAAATTGCTGTGTTGATGCAACCAGCGCGGTAATAGCGGCTTAATAGAAGAGCCCACCACCTTGGCTGTTCAATGCATCCGAATTCTCGCAAAATCAGAGTTGCGACAATTTATTACAAACATTGGATTGATAAAAACAAAGTTGAACGGCATCCCCAAGCTGTTCCCCCGGTATCCATTTTTATAGAGCGATAATAATGACAAAAACCCTCCCCCCCCTTCTAGGTCCGCGCTTTTTGGGCGCCAGTATTTTAGTTCTGTCCTTTATGACCGTTGGCACATCCGCTTATGCTCAAGTGGTCGAGCCTTATGATGAAGATGACGAAATTGTCGTTATAGCCGAGCGTCCGCGCGGGTCCGTAATTACCGACGTTCCGCCTGTTATCGAGTTGAATGCAGATGATATTGCCAGCTACGGTGTGTCTTCTGTTTCCGATCTGCTGGACGAGTTGAGCAGCCAGACCAGCTCCAGCCGCGGGCGCGGCAGCGGGCGGCCCATTGTCCTGATAAACGGTCAGCGCACATCCGGCTTTCGCGAAATCCGCGACCTGCCATCCGAAGCGATTAAGAATATCCAGGTTTTCCCCGAAGAACTCGCTCTTCAATATGGCTATCGCCCGGATCAAAGGGTCATCAACTTCATTTTGAAAGATGATTTTATCGGCTTTAGCGCAGAGGCCGAATATGGTGTTCCCACTCAGGGCGGCCAAGGCGTGGCAGAGATAGAATCCACCATCACCCGGATCAGCAAGAACAGTCGCCTGAACCTCAATGTCGAATATGAAAACAAGACTGCGATCACCGAAGCAGAGCGCGACATCATTCAGAACCCGGCAGGCGAAGCGGTCAACCTGGGCCAATTCCGCACGCTCAGCGCTCCATCGGATAATATAGAGATTAACGCATCCTATAGCCGCAATTTGGGGGATGGCATCTCGTTGTCTGTCAATGGCGGTTATGTTTTCAGCAAATCACGTGGCCTGTCGGGGCTTTCCAGCGGCACGATTGATATCCCGGCCAGCAGCCCGTTTGCAACATCGCCGGATGATGAAACCCTGTTCCGCTATTTCACCCAATTTGATCCGCTTCGCAGAACGGTTGAGACAAATACTTTGCAAGGCGGAGCTGCGCTAAACGGCAATCTGTCCGGTTGGCAATGGTCTTTGACTGCGGATTATACTCGAGACCAGGTTAATACCACGACCGAAGATTCCGGCGATCTCGGCGCGCTTCAGGCGGCAGTGAATAATGGCACGGCTAATCCATTTGCCAGTGACTTCGGACCGCTTCTTGCCCCCCCTGTTACCGATTATGCGCGCTCGGTTAGCGATAGCATCAATAGTCTTGCTACCATATCGGGGACACCGCTTTATCTGCCTTCGGGGGCCGTCTCAACGACTTTCCGCGCTGGTTACAAGCGGCAGGACCTGAACAGCCGTGATATATCCGAAGGGGTAACTACGCTTACCGATTTGGGGCGGGATAATTTTAATGCCGGTTTCAATATCGATATCCCGCTTGCCAAAGAGAATATTGACGTAGTGGAAGCCATTGGTGAACTCTCTGTAAACGGCAATCTGGGGTATAGCGAACTGTCGGATTTCGGCGGCTTGCTTGAATATGGCTTTGGCTTGAACTGGGAACCGATAGACGGGCTGAACTTTACCGCCTCTGCCATCGGTGAAGAAGCGGCGCCGTCCATACAACAGCTTGGCAATCCCGTCATTGTTACGCCCAATGTTAACATCTTTGATTTTGCCACGGGCGAAACCGTGCTGGCCAGTATTACCACGGGCGGCAATCTTGCGCTGCCCGCGGAAAAGCGGCGGGATATCAAGCTGGCGGTGAATTACGAGCCGAAATGGTTTGAGGATATGCGCTTTATCGCCGAATATGTCCGCAATAACAGCAAGAATGTCGCGTCCGGCTTTCCGTTGCTCACACCGGAGATCGAAGCTGCTTTTCCGGATCGCGTGACGCGCGATAATACGGGGCGCTTGATCGCCATTGACCAGCGTCCGGTGAGTTACAGCAATGTGCGTAGCGAGAGTATTCGCTATGGTTTGCAATTCTCCAAGCGTTTCGGTCAGCGTGAAGAACGCGGCGACAGCAGCAGAAGAACGCCTCGAAGTGCAGCGCCTTCGGATGGAGCGAATGGAGACGCAAAGCCCAGTGGGGAAAGTTCACAGGCGCCGCAACAGGCACAAGCGGGCGAGCGGGGCGGCCGGAGAGGTGGACCCGGCGGTCGCGGCCCCGGTATGGGCGGTCCGAGCGGCGGTCATTGGAGACTATCGGCCTATCACACCATCCGGCTGGAAGAGAGCGTTTTGATCCGTCCCGGAGTGCAGGAACTGGACCTTCTGAATGGGTCTGCCATTGGCTCATCAGGCGGTAGTCCGCGCCATAAATTCGAGTTGCAGGCTGGCTGGTCCAAAAATGGACTGGGCTTCAGGCTTCAAGGAGAGCATGAAACCGCAACCCGCGTCAATGGCGGCCTTACCGGCTCAGACCTGCGCTTTTCGGACCTGACGACGCTTAACCTGAGGGTGTTCATGAACCTCGACAATCGCGGCGATTTGACCGAGAAAGTCCCGTTCCTGAAAGGCGGTAGGCTTTCGTTCAGGATAGACAATATCTTCAATGATATTCAGGACGTCCGGGACAATAGCGGCATGGTTCCACTGCGTTACCAGACAGGCTTGATCGATCCGGTTGGCCGCTATGTAGAGTTGAGCTTTCGCAAACGGTTTTAACGGGAAACAGGCAGGCGGATCATTTTACCAGCGATAATTTTCGCAAGATCCGCCAGCCTGTTGCTTTCACCCTGTTCTGCTTCGGGAACCGGCCCGGCATGGCGGGTTTCAACCCCCATCCGCGCAGCATGTGGTTGAAAGCATGGGCATCTGCCTCGGCAAAGCTCCAGTCTGATCGCCAGGTTATGGAAAGCGATATGCTCGGCTCTGGTCCGTTTCTTACGAAATGCGGTGCCATGACCGGCACGAATATCGCTTTTCCGGGCGTCAGGTGAAAGGCTTGCCCTTTGTCCGCGAACCCGTCTTGCCACAAAAGGTTACGCGGCCCTCCGGTATGATAGGCTTCATGCGCGCTCGCCGGCGCATATATGCCATCACCGGCGGGAAACACCGTCATCGTCTTTTCGCCGCGCAGTTGCAGCAAAATATTATGTTCCGGATCGAAATGATAAGGCGTCATCGCGTCAGGAGACGAAACAAAGACAAACCCTTGCGGTCTTAACATCTTGCCGGTTTTCTTTTCCAGAACAGGCTGGATTTCCGCGAGCAAGGATAGGAGCAGCGCTTCATATTCCGGCACCTGCTCGATATTTTTAAGCACAGCCCAGCTTGCCGAACTCGCGATATTCAAAATCGTATCGGCAATCGACAATCCATTGTCCGGCACATCTTCGGGAGCAATCCCGACCGGCAGGTCGCCCGGATTATATTCAACACTGGCCGCAGGCAAGGCGCTGCCCAGCTTGGCCAGAGCATCCAGCGTCAGCAGCTTATTGGCCGCCATTTCATGATCCAGAAGCTGTGGCTGTTCGGGATAGCAGGCCGCAAATTGCCGCCGCGTATCCTCATCAAATACCGGTTGATTAGAAACGGGATCAAAAGCATCCGGTCCAGAAATATGGTTCATATCGGTTCCTGCATAATATCTATTATCTTGCGTCTTTTGATACGGGCCATCAGGTCTTCCCCCATCCGCAAGGTGCGAAACATGGCGATGCGCGATATGCCCTTAAGTTCGATGGAAAAGCGTCCGATGTGGCGGCGACCGGACCAAAGGCTGTCGATCATCGGATGCCCCTGCTCCGCGCAGCTATCCATCCAGTCAATATCGGGCTGCTCAAGGATCTTGAGATTTTCAAGCTGTAACAGAACGCCCGGCGAAAAGCGGGAATAAGCGTCGTCAAACGCGGTCTTGAACGAGAAGCTGCCCGGCGGGGAACGGAAGTTGACCAGCATCGCCAGCGGCTTTCCATCCAAACGCAAATCATGCCGTTCCAGCTGCCCGCAAGCCGCTGCGCCTGCCAATGCTTCGCGAAAAAAATTTCGGGTATCGTCCGCGCAATCCAGCGCGGAACCCTCCTGCCCCTTCCAGCTCTCCCGCTCCAGCGCCAGAAACTCGTCAATCCAATGGGTCAGCCCTTCATCATCCCGGTGGCAGGAATATTGAACCTCTCCCAACTCGCTCAAGCGCTTGGCCTGTCGGCGCAGTTCCTTGCGCTTTTTTGACCGGACCGTTCGTGCATAATAGCTATCGGCGTCCAGATCGCTTTCCAGAAACGCCCGTGCAACGCTGTGGACCAGATCGCTGCGCCGTTTCTGTCGAGCGCACACGGCGCGCATAGCCTTGTCCAGAGGTCCACCAATCGTCAATCCGCTGATGTGCAAAAAACCCGGCCAGTCTGTCGCATCCATTGCGTTTAGCAGCGCAGCCCAGAACTGGTGTTCAAATCCGCTCCGCACCAATGGCGTACCCAGAAAGCTATTATGGTGCCCCCAATTTTGTATGAACGGCACGGGCCAGCGGCCGAGCACCCAGCACGGCCCCACCGGCAGCAAGCCCAGCAAATCCGATTTGCCCGGCGCACCGGCCCAGAGCAGGAAAAGGCTTAATTCGGAATGGACAGGGAAATGCCTGAGCGCTGGGCCAAGCATCCAATGCTCGTAAAATATATTCGGTTCCGAGGCATTGCGCGCCAGTTTTTGCCATGCGGGCAGCAAATCGCTGTCCATTGCGGAAACCGGCAAAAGCTCGGCAGAGGAAGAATTGTTCAGGCACACCCGATCACCGGTTTCATAAAAAACCGTTGCATCATTCTGGTTCTGGAACCCGCCTGCATCCATGTATCGCGTCCTGTTTGATTGACGCGGTTTACTAACAGGAATTGGGTAATAACCGATTAACGACGGCGCACTTCGACGCGCAAAGAAAACCCCGCCGGAATTGCCTCCAGCGGGGTTTCATAGTGGGATTAAACCAAATATCCGAAGCTATTAAGTCGCCAGCGTAGCAAGAAGGAGCAACGCGACAATATTGGTGATTTTAATCATCGGGTTGACCGCCGGACCTGCTGTATCCTTGTAAGGATCGCCAACCGTATCGCCGGTCACGGCTGCTTTATGGGCTTCTGAACCCTTACCGCCGTGGTTGCCGTCTTCGATATATTTTTTCGCATTATCCCATGCGCCGCCGCCTGCTGTCATCGACAGGGCAACGAACAGACCGGAGACAATCACACCGAGTAGCAATGCGCCCAGAGCCGCGAAGCCATTCGCCTGACCCGCCACTGCGGTAATCACGAAATAAACCACAATCGGAGCCAGAACCGGTAGCAATGAGGGCACGATCATTTCCTTGATCGCCGCCTTGGTAACCAGATCCACCGTGCGGGCATAGTCCGGACGCGATGTTCCGTCCATAATGCCCTTGTCGGCCGCAAACTGCGCTCGGACGTCTTTCACAACGTCACCGGCAGCGCGGCCCACAGCGGTCATGCCCATCGCTCCAAAGAGGTAAGGCAAAAGCGCACCGAGCAGCAAACCGACGATCACATACGGATTTTCAAGACTGAAACTGACCTGTAGTTCAGGGAAAAATTCCTTGAGGTCAGCCGTGTATGCCGAGAACAGCACCAGCGCCGCCAGTCCGGCAGAACCGATGGCATAGCCCTTGGTGACAGCTTTCGTGGTGTTACCGACAGCATCCAGTGCGTCGGTTCTGTCCCGGACACTTTCATCCAGACCGGCCATTTCGGCAATACCGCCAGCATTGTCGGTTACCGGACCATAAGCATCAAGCGCCACGACCATACCAGCCAGCGCCAGCATCGACGTTGCAGCAAATGCGATACCGATCAGACCGGCAAGCTGGTAAGCGACAACGATACCGACGACGATGACCAATGTTGGCAAGGCGGTTGCTTCCATCGAAACGGCAAGCCCCTGGATCACGTTGGTGCCGTGGCCCGTTTCCGAAGACTTGGCGATAGAACGCACCGGACGATATTGGGTGCCGGTATAATATTCGGTAATCCAGATGATAAGGCCCGTTACCGCCAGACCGACCATCATCGACCAGAATAATGTCATGCCTGTGAAACCGCCGGTTCCGTCAAGATCAGCACCGATAACGACATTCATATCACCCAGCGTGCGCATGGTGACATAGTATATGGCCGGAATCGACAGGACAGCCGTGGTGATGAAGCCTTTATAGAGAGCACCCATGATATTGTTGCTGCTACCCAAGCGAACCATATAGGTGCCGATGATAGAAGTGATGATACATACACCGCCAACGATCAGAGGCAGCGCCATCAGGCTGTTGAGCATCGTGTTGCCGACAATATCGCCGAACAGCAGCGCCAGAAGCACCATGGTAGCGCCAACGGTTACAACATAGGTTTCAAACAGATCGGCAGCCATACCAGCGCAGTCACCGACATTGTCGCCGACATTATCGGCAATGGTTGCAGGGTTGCGTGGGTCATCCTCCGGAATACCGGCTTCGACCTTGCCGACCAGATCAGCGCCAACGTCAGCCGCTTTGGTAAAGATACCGCCGCCAAGACGGGCAAAGATTGAAATCAGGGAAGCACCAAAGGCCAATGCGACCAGCGCATCAATGACGAGACGGCTGTTTGCTTCAAGGCCCAGTTGCGTGGTGAGCACCCAGAAGAAAATGGAAATCGCCAGAAGCGCAAGACCAGCGACCAGCATACCCGTCACTGCACCGGCGCGAAACGCCACGGTGAGGCCGGTTTGCAGGCTTTCGCTTGCAGCTTGGGCCGTACGGACATTGGCACGAACCGAAATGTTCATACCGATATAACCCGCGACACCGGATAATATCGCGCCGACCAGAAAGCCAATCGTGGAAATACCGCCGAGAAACACGAACACCAGAACCGCGACAACCACGCCGACAATCGCAATCGCACGATATTGGCGGTTTAGATAAGCCTGCGCGCCTTCCTGGATAGCGGCGGCAATGTCTTGCATTTTTTCGTTGCCAGCCGGTGCAGCGAGCACCTGACGGCTTGTAATAAACCCGTATAATACGGCTATTAAGCCGCAAATAATCGATATGGTAACAACAGTCATTGCTGTTCCTCTCCCCTAATTATTTTACTGATCTCCTCCACAATTGGAGTGATATCTCAGAAACTTATAAAGAGTGAACTACAAGTCGCAAGCACTGATTTTGCTAGGCTCCCCAAGCATTGCGGCGGCTATTCAACTTATCGGCAACTTGTCAAAAACGGCTCGCGTCAGGTGTGGATAAAGCCCAAACTCTCCGGCAACTCTACGCTCTCACCATTGCTTTTCAATGACACGCCCGTACCCGCGCGGCATTGGCCAATCCGTGTAACCTCGATCGGCAACACGGTTTCAGGACTTGCGGTGAGCAGCAGTTGATAATCATCTCCGCCGGTGGCCGCGTTCATTCTGGCAGCTTGATCGTCACCGAACAGCGTCTTGAAAGCCGGTGAAATCGGAACGCGGTCGAGGTCGATTTCCAGATTGAGGCCGCTGGCCTTGGCAATGCGGGATGCGTCCAGCAACAGACCGTCGGAAATGTCCATCATGGTGCTGACCAGCGAAGAGAGCGCGCGGCCTTCCTCCAGCTTCGGTTCCGGCCGGTTATATATTTTGAGCAATGCCGCCGAAGTCTCGATATCGGTCGCGTCTGCTTTGCCAGTCGCGATCTGCAACCCGGCCCAGGCATCACCGATATGGCCCGTCACATAAATGGCGTGCCCCGGCACCGCTCCGCTGCGTGCGGGGACGATATGGCCCTTGGCCTCACCAAATGCGGTCAGCGAAAGGGCGCGTTTGCCCCCCTTGCCCACCGACACGGTATCTCCGCCGAGCAGCGGGGTGCGGAAATGGCTGATTGCTTCTTTCAGCCCGCGGACAAAGGCATTATCCCAAGCGGCATCGCTGGCCTGGCTATAACCCATTAATATACCAAGCGGCTTTGCGCCCTTGGCGGCAAGGTCAGACAGGTTTACCGCTATCAGCTTCCACGCCACATCTGCGGGATCTGCGCTGGGCAGGAAGTGCACATCCTCGACCAGCATGTCATGCGTCATCACCAGCTTGTGACGGCCAAAAGGCAATACTGCCGCATCATCGGCCAGTCCACGTGCAGCGGGATGAGTTGCCAGTATTTTCAACTGGTCAATAAAATCCAATTCGGTCAATCAGGGCTACCCCAACAAAAATGACATGCCCCCATATCCGTTTATAAACCCTGTCTTACCGATGCAGGAGCGCCGTGTCAGCTTTTCACCTCGCCGCGCACCTGCTTTGCTATTGCGTCCAGCAAACCATTAACGAAGCCGCTGTCCTTTTTATTAAAAAAGGCATGGGCCACATCGACATATTCGCTGATCACTGTCCCCGTCGGGACCTCGTCCCGTTCCATCAATTCAAAGGCCCCGGCGCGCAGGATTTGCAACATTGTTTTGTCGAGACGCCCCATAGACCAGTCAGACGCCAGTTTTTCTTCGATAAGCTGGTCGATTTCACCGATATTGCGCGACACTCCGATGACGATATCATCAAAAAAGTCCACTTCGACAGGACGATATTGCGCGTCCTCTATCTCAGCGCCCAGCCGGTGGTCGTGAAACTCTTTCAATAGACGCGGCACTGGCGTTTTTTCCATATGGTGCTGGAACAGGGCCTGGACCGCTGCAAGGCGAGCCGTGGAGCGGGTGTTTGATTTTGCAGTCATCGGTTCAATCTTTTCCTTACGCTTGCTGCGTGGGCAGGCAAGCCTTCTGCTTCGGCAAGCGCAACTGCTGCCGGGCCAATTTTTTCCAGTGCCGCCTGGTCACATTCCAGAAAGCTGGTCCGCTTCATAAAGTCGGTGACGGAGAGCCCGGACGAGAAACGCGCACGGCGACCGGTGGGCAGCACATGGTTCGGACCGGCGACATAATCGCCAATCGCTTCCGGTGTATGCCGCCCCATGAATACAGAACCGGCATGACGCACCTTGTTAAACAAAGCCTGCGGATTATCGCAGGCCAGTTCCAGATGTTCGGCGGCCAGACGATCAACAAGCGGAATGGCTTTCTCCAGACGATCAACAACTATGATTGCGCCATTGTCGCCCCAGCTTTGCGTCGCCGTCTTGCTAGTCGCCAATTCGGCAAGCTGTGCATCAATGCTCTCGGCCACCTTATCGGCGAAACCTGCGTCATCGGTGAATAATATCGACTGGCTGGTCGGGTCATGTTCTGCCTGAGACAATAAATCTGCGGCTATCCAGTCCGGATCATTCTTCCCGTCAGCGACCACGACAATTTCCGATGGCCCGGCGACCATGTCGATGCCGACAACGCCGTAAACCTGACGCTTGGCCTCGGCGACCCAGGCATTGCCTGGCCCGGTGATGACATCGACAGGCGCGATCTTGTCCGTTCCGAACGCCAGTGCTGCCACTGCCTGCGCGCCGCCGATGCGCCAGATCTGATCCACACCGGCAATTTGCGCCGCAGCGAGAACCAGCGGGTTCATCTCTCCGCCCGGTGTCGGGGTTACCATGATGATCCGGTCAACACCCGCAACCTTTGCTGGTATAGCGTTCATCAGCACGGATGACGGATAGGCTGCACGGCCACCCGGAATATATATTCCCGCCCGCTCCACCGCATTCCAGCGCGCACCGATGCGAACACCGGCATCATCACGATAGTCGCGATTATCCGGCTTTTGCCCTTCGTGATAATCGCGGATACGGATCGCGGCCAGTTCCAGGGCAATCCGCAAATTGGGATCAAGCCCGTCAAGCGCGGCTTCACATTCCTGCGGCGTAACCTGCCAGCCGGTGTGGTCCAGATCATGCCCGTCAAATTTTTGCGTCAGGCGGGACACTGCTTCGTCGCCATTGGCGCGCACATCCTTGATGATCGAGCGGACATCCGCCGACACATCCTCATCCGCCTCTCTGCGCGCATTGACCAGCGCGTCAAAAGCCCCGGCAAAACCGGCATCCGATGTTGAAAGCCTGAGTGCCATTATGGCTGTCCTACCAGTTCGCGGAATTTCTGCACCGGCGCGGTCAGTTCCTGACTGCGCAGCTTGAAGGCTGCCCGGTTCACCACCAGACGCGCTGAAATGTCTATAATCCGGTCGGTTTCCACCAGGTTATTGGCTTTCAGCGTGCTTCCTGATTCAACCAGATCGACAATATGCCGCGATAGTCCAAGCGAAGGCGCAAGCTCCATCGCTCCGTTCAGTTTGACACATTCTGCCTGAATACCGCGCGCTTCAAAATGGCGGCTGGTCAGATTGGGATATTTGGTGGCAACGCGGATATGCGAGATATTGTCAATTTGCTCGGCATCATCCTTGGGCTGCGCAACCGACAGGCGGCAACGCCCTATGCCCAGATCAACCGGCGCATAAAGCTCGCTATAGCTGAACTCCTCAATCACATCAGAGCCGACAATGCCGATTTGCGCCGCACCATGCGCGACAAAGGTCGCCACATCAAAAGCACGGACGCGGATGATCGAGATATGCGGCTGATTGGTGCCGAACATCAGGCTGCGATTGGCCTTGTCGAAAAACTCCGGCGCAGGCTCAATACCGACCTCCGCCAGCATCGGTAGAGCTTCGTCGAGGATCCGTCCCTTGGGGATTGCAAAGATGAGGGGTCTGGTCATAGTCTTTCTGTCATAACGTAGGGCGCATTAGGGCTTCACACCAGAAAGGGCAATATGTCTAAAGAGCAAAAGGTAAGAGAGGCTTTCGCCAACCAGATAGAATATTGCCGTGCGAACGGAGCGCCCATTACAGCCCGGATTGTCGAGGCGATTATCGAAGCGATAAATGCCGGTGATGGAGGAGATGGAGTCGGTCGAAGGGTCTTAGACTGGAATGGCGATCCGCTTGCCGATGCCCTGCCCTTGCGAATTACAGGCGGGTTTCACGCCCTGCACCTTGGCGGGCAACATGACCGGCTTTCCGCCATTTATAACGGTGATGAAGCTGCTTTTGCCGATGCCGTGCAGATCATCGCCGATATAATAGCCAGTGACGAGGCAGCTTTGTTACCGTGGCTGGACTCCCCGCCGCAGACTAACGAGGCCGGGCGCTCATCCTCTTATATGGCCGGATTGCTGTGGCTGACCGCGCGGGGCCTGCCGCCATGTTATGAGCTGCTCGAAATCGGCTCCAGTGCTGGCCTCAACCTGCTGATTGACCGTTATCATTACGATCTGGGCGGCGTTAGCGTGGGGCCGGATAATGCGCGGCTGTCGTTCAAACCCGAATGGCAGGGACCGCCGCCGCCCGCTGCGCCCTTTGCATTCGAATCAATTCGCGGTTGTGACATTGCACCGGTCGATCTCGCTGACCCTGCCCAGGCCCGCCGCCTCACCGCCTATATCTGGCCCGAGCATCAGGTCCGCATTGAACGGATGGACGCAGCCATTGCCTTGGTAAACGAAACACCGCCCCGTCTGGAGGCATCGGGCGCCGGGGACTGGATCATCCGGCAACTTGCCAAGCCGCAGAAAGAGGGCGTGACACGGGTGCTGATGCACTCGATCGTCTGGCAATATATCGATAGGGAAGAGCAAGAGCACATTACGCAAGCGATGGAAGCAGCAGGTGCCAAGGCGACGGCCGAGCGCCCATTGGTGTGGCTATCGCTCGAAGCCAATCGGGAAAACTACCGGCACGAACTGGTCATACGGCACTGGCCCGGTGACGGTCAGCCGGTCAAACTGGGTGAAGCCCATGCTCATGGAGCATGGGTTAAGTGGCTAGGCGTTCCAACAAGACAATCCTATCAACCTATTGTTTATATTATATTATTTAGGATTACTCGCCAGGTGCAGACGCCTTGATCGCCATCGCGTGAACCTTGTCGCGCATGATATCGCCCAATGCCTTGTTAACCATCCGCTGACGGTTAAGCCGCGATTGGCCTGCGAACTCCGCGCATTCGATTTCCACCGTGAAGTGCGATTCGCCGCTGCCGTCATCCCCGGC
>JADMKQ010000030.1 GCA_015478735.1 Sphingorhabdus sp.
AGGGCTTTATCTATTTGCCGTTGCTGAACTATATTGACGGCAATCTCGATTTTCTGGAAACATTGCAACAAGCCGATGACACGGTAAACAGCCTGTCTGACGGCGGCGCGCATTGCGGCACGATTTGCGATGCGGCGAGCCCGACCTTCATGCTGGAATATTGGGTGAAAAACCGTGATCGCGGCACGATCAGCCTTGAACATGCGATCAAGCGCCAATGCTACGACACGGCGCGGCTATATGGTTTGAATGATCGCGGATTGTTGAAACCCGGCTATCTTGCCGATGTGAATGTGATTGATATGGACCGGATCAAACTGGGCAAACCGTGGCTGGCCTTTGACCTGCCCGCAGGTGGCAAGCGCTTGCTGCAAAAGGCCGACGGCTATGATTATACGATCAAGTCGGGACAGGTGACTTTCAAAGACGGCGTCGTAACAGACAAACGCCCCGGCGGTCTGATCCGTGGCCCTCAGCAAGTTGAAATGCTGGAAGCAGCGGAATAAAGTTTTACGGTCCCCTCCAAAGGAGGGGGCCCCAACTGTCAAACCCGCATTGGCATCAGCACATACAGCGCTGCGCTTTTATCATTCTCGCGGATCAATGTAGGTGCGCTGGCATCGGCGAGATGGAGTTCGACATTGTCGCCTTCGATTTCGCCAAGTATATCCATCAAATAACGCGAGTTAAATCCGATTTCAAAAGTTTCCGCTTTATAGGAACCGGGTACTTCTTCAGTAGCGGTGCCGTTTTCGGGTGAGGTCACGGACAATGTGATTTTGTCATCGCCAAGTGCCATTTTGACAGCGCGGGTCTTTTCGGTGGCGATGGTGGATACGCGATCAACGCCCTGTGCAAAGCTTTTCGGGTCGAGTTTCAGGATCTTGTCATTTCCGGTCGGGATGACACGGGTATAATCCGGGAAGGTTCCGTCGATCAGTTTGCTGGTCAGGATGGCCGTGCCAAGGGTGAAACGGATCTTGCTAGCGGACAAGTTGACCTGAACCGAGGCTTCACTGTTTTCTGTGAGCAGTTTGTGCAGTTCATTGATACATTTGCGTGGAATGATGACGTCCGGCATGCCTTCTGCGCCCGCTGGACGAGGTAGAGTGACGCGGGCGAGGCGGTGGCCGTCGGTGGCAGCAGCCTTCAATACCGGCGTATCTTCATCCTGAACGTGCAGGAAAATGCCGTTGAGATAATAGCGCGTTTCCTCAGTAGAAATCGCGAATCTCGTTTTTTCGATAATCTGGATCAGTGAGGACGCTGGCAGTTCGAAGCTGGTGGGCAGTTCACCTTCGGCAATGATCGGAAAATCATCGCGGGGCAGGGTTTGCAGGTTGAACCGCGCGCGGCCTGCATTGACCTTCATTTTACCTTCGGCAGCGTCCAGTTGAACCTGTGATCCTTCGGGCAATTTGCGGGCAATATCGAACAATGTGTGAGCGGAAACCGTTATCGAACCAGCGGTTTCCACCTGCGCTTCAACTGTTTCGACCACTTGCAGATCAAGGTCGGTTGCCATCAATTTAATGACGCCGCTTTCGTTTGCTTCGATCAATACGTTTGACAAGATGGGGATAGTGTTACGCCGCTCAACCACTGACTGGACATGACCCAGACTTTTCAGCAGTGCTGCGCGTTCAATTGTCGCTTTCATAAGCTATCCTTCATTTTCTGTCCCCATGACTGTGTTCGGGCGCGGCAAAAGACTCCGTCCAGTTCACAGATAGTCATCGCTTCATTAACAATATCAACCGATAGGGCAAGCCCGATGCAAAGAGGATGAAACATAATCGGTGAAAATCTGTGGAAAAAACCGGTAATGCGGTTAAACCCGCTATACGCAATTCACCACTGAGAATAGTTTAAGGACAAATTAGACCATAGATATGAGCGATTTACGCAACAATTTGAGCACCAAAGGCAAGCGTCTGTTCATTGCGCGCCATGGAGAGACGATTTTCAATCTGGCAGGGCGGATACAGGGCAATGCGGCGCACACTCCGCTGACCCAGCGTGGCTTTGCACAGGCGAATGAAATGGGCCGGGCGCTGGCGCGTTATCTGGAAAGTCTTGGAGCTCGTGACGAAGGAAAAGATGCTGGCTATGGCTTGCAACTGGTTGCTTCCGACACCGGCCGGGCGTTGCAAACTCTGTCGGTCGTGTGCGAGCATATTAATCTGGACTGGCATCAGGCTGCGGCAGATGTGCGGTTAAGAGAAATCGACATGGGAGAATGGGAGGGCAGCTATTATCATTCACTGGAAGGTCAATTGCAGGTGGACCGTGAGCGAAGCCTGTTTTTAAGTCAGGCTCCGGGTGGTGAAAGCTATGTGGATATTGTTCAAAGGCTGGGAATGTGGATTGAAGACCAGAGCTTTGAACATGACATGCTGCTCATCAGCCATGGTATGACCACTCGGGTTTTACGCGGAATGTTGACCGGGAGAGAGCCGCTGGAATTGATAGGTGCGCCTATAGCCGATAGCTTACCGCAGGGATCGCTGGTGCAGATTACAGATGGCGTGGAAACCATTGTTCATCTGGGCGCGGGGGAAAGCGAAAAGGCATGAGGTGTTATGCGACCGTTTTTGCATTGACCTTGGCAATATTTCCTATGCCCGTGGCTGCCAAAGAATCTCTTGGCATATATGATAGCTGGGGCGCATTTCGCGATCAGGACGTCCCGCACTGCTATGCCATTGCCGAGTCAGAAGAAATTACCGGTAAGGCAGAGCGTAAATCCTATATATCCGTTGGTTACTGGCCAAATCGTAATATCCGCGCGCAAATTCATGTGCGATTGAGCCGGGACCGTTCGACTAACAGCCGGGTAATGGTCGGTGTAGGGGGCCGCAGGTTCCAGCTTATCGCCAACCGCTCGGATGGATGGTCGCAAGACAAGCGGATGGACGCGGCGATCATCGCAGCGTTGCGTTCGGCTAACAGCATGACCGTGGAAAGCACAGGCCGCGACGGACGACCGATCGTGGACGCATATCTGCTTCGCGGAGCAACAACCGCTATTGATGCGGCATCACTGGGTTGCTCCAATTTGAACTGACTTAGACGCTTGATGAGTATTGCGCTATTCTGTGCCTCACACGGGTTCAGTGGTTAGAAAATTGCGATAATTACAATAATCCTGTACAAAGTTGTTACGATTCCCGGCAGCCAAGCATCAAGCGGAGGGGTCTATGAAGAACATATCATTGATATTAGGGGCAAGTGCTTTGTCATTTGCTGCGATCGCGTCTGCCAATTCCGGAGAGAGCGTTGCTGCAAAAAACGAGGCCTCTGAAACCGCAAAATCCAGCGTTGATGCTGATCTGGTGCAAAGGGCCGGAGCGCCTTTGTTTGAGGGTCTAGGCGACTATAGCCGTTCCGTAACAACCTCATCCGAAGGAGCGCAGCGTTATTTCAATCAGGGCATGGTGCTGGCTTTCGGGTTCAACCATGCGGAAAGCATTCGCTCATTTCGCGCAGCGCAAAAGCTTGATCCGCAATGTGCCATGTGTTTTTGGGGCGAGGCTTTGGCGACCGGGCCAAATATTAACGTGACGAGCAAAGGCAAAGCGGTGATGAGCGATGAGGATCGCCGCGCCGCTTTTAAGGCGATAAACCGAGCGCTGGCGCTAAAAGATAACGCGACCCCGTTGGAACAGGCTCTGATCGAAGCGCAGGCCAAGCGATATAATGGCGATCCGGCGACCAGCCGGGAGCCATTGGATCTGGCTTATGCCCGCGCGTTGGGCAAAGTGGTTGAGGCCTATCCAGAAGATGATGATACAGCGGCGATGTATGCCGAAGCATTGATGAATACCATGCCTTGGGATTATTGGTCAGAGACCGGCGATCCTAAGCCGGAAACGAAAAATGTAATTGCCGCATTGGAGCGGATAATCGCGCGTAGCCCTAAACATCCGTTGGCCCTTCATCTTTATATCCATGCGATAGAAGCATCGAGCGAACCAGGCAGGGCAGAAGACGAAGCCGATGCGCTGGCCAATCTGGTTCCGGCTTCCGGTCATCTGGTCCACATGCCCGCGCATATATACTGGCGCGTCGGACGCTATGATGATGCGGCGACAGCGAATATCCGCGCGGCTGCTGTGGATGAGGAATATATCGCATCCTGTAATGCACAGGGATTTTATCCGGCGCTTTATTATCCACATAATATCCATTTTCTGTGGGCGGCAACCAGCATGGCCGGACAGAGCAAGATGGCTCTGGATGCGGCAAGAAAAGTGGCTGAAAATGTCAGACTTGAACAAATTGAGCAGTTTCCGACTGTCGAGTTTTTTAAAACTATCCCGGTTCTGACCCTGACCCAGTTCGGCAAATGGAATGATATCATGGCGGAACCAGCTCCGCCGGAAAACCTCGATTATTCCAATGCCATCTGGCACTATGCCCGCGGTATTGCGTTTGCCAATTTGGGCGATAGGGCGGGGGCACAAGCAGAGCGTGCCAAACTTGCGGCTGTAAAGGACACGGTGCAGATACGTTTTCTGGACAATGCGGATTATCCAGCGAGCGTATTGCTCAATATCGCCGATGATTTGCTTCAAGGTGAAATTGCCTTGAAATCGGGTAATGCCCCACTTGCTGTGGAACATTATGAGCGCGCCGTCACTAAACAGGATACGCTGCCTTATATGGAGCCGCCTTTCTGGTATTACCCTTCTCGCCAGTCACTGGGCCATGCGCTGATGGAGGCCGGAGATTTTGCCAAGGCTGAGGCGGTCTATCGTAGGGATTTGAAAGATTATCCGCATAACGGCTGGTCAATGTCGGGATTGGCAGCGGCTCTGACTGCTCAAGGCAAAACAAAAGAGGCGCAGGAAGCAAAGGCTATGCTGAACAGGATCTGGTCAAAGGCGGATGTATCATTAGACGGTTCGCGAATCTAAGGCGGTTCGCGGTAATTAGTCGCTAAAGCTGGCAATTAGGCCGGACCCGCACTATATGCGCGTTCATGCAGATTCCCGGCCATATTGATCCTGTCCCGCTCCCAGCCAAAGTGACACCTCGTGAAGACGGGCGTGTTGACCTCATTGGCCTAAGCGTTCCTGAAATCAGGGATGTGCTAATCGCGGCGGGGCTGGATGAGAAACAGGGAAAACTGCGCTCGAAACAGCTTTTTCACTGGATATATCACCGCGGCATCAATGATTTCGCGCAGATGACAGACATGAGCAAAACCCTGCGCCCATGGCTGGCGGAGCGGTTTGTGATTGGACGCCCGGAAATTGTCGAAGCGCATCTGTCAGAAGACGGAACGCGCAAATGGCTGCTGCGCTCTGCTGATAAACAGGATTATGAAATGGTCTTCATCCCCGATGAAGATCGCGGGACATTATGCATTTCCTCGCAAGTTGGATGTACGCTGAACTGCCGTTTTTGTCACACAGGGACAATGCGGTTGGTGCGCAACCTTACGCCAGGCGAAATAGTCGGTCAGGTTATGTTGGCACGCGATGCTCTGGGCGAATGGCCCAAAGGCGTCATGGATTTTGCTGATGAAGAAGAAGCGGAAAACAGCAAGGAATATAATCAGGCGTATAAGTCTGACGGACGTTTGCTGACCAATATAGTGCTGATGGGCATGGGCGAACCGCTCTATAATTTTGACAATGTCCGCGATGCGATGAAGATCGTGATGGACGGAGCCGGTCTAGCTCTTTCGCGCCGACGGATCACCTTGTCTACCAGCGGAGTTGTGCCAATGATCGCGCGGGCAGGGGAAGAAATAAACGTCAATCTGGCGATTTCACTACACGCAGTGAATAAAGAAACGCGGGACGAAATTGTACCGCTAAACCGCAAATATTCGATAGAAGAATTGCTACAAGCCTGCGCCGATTATCCCGGTTCCAGTAATTCGCGGCGGATCACATTTGAATATGTCATGTTGAAAGACAAGAATGACAGCGATCAAGATGCACGCGAACTGGTCAACCTGTTGCGGAAATATGATCTGCCGGCAAAGGTCAATTTGATCCCCTTCAATCCATGGCCGGGGTCTGACTATGAATGTTCTACGCCGGAACGGATCAAGGCTTTTTCCAAGATCGTTTTTGATGCAGGCATTAGCGCGCCGGTAAGAACGCCGCGCGGGCGGGACATCATGGCTGCGTGTGGTCAGTTAAAATCCGCGAGCGAAAAGAAAAGTCGTGCAGAGTTGGACCGTCTTGCGGAAGAAAAACAGGCGGCATTGGGTTAGTATTAAAACCACGAGCATCGCTGCCTGCTCACCAGTAAAATCTGATTATTTGCTTTGACTAACCTTTAGGTTTCCTTTGCCGGACCAATCGGTAAGTATAGCGTAATGACAGTGAGCCAAAAACCAAGTTTGGTGCGCCACCGGCTGCCAACCCGACTCTGGCACTGGACCAACGCGCTGTGCTTGTTGGTTCTGGTGATGAGCGGGCTGATGATTTTTAACGCACACCCCAGACTTTACTGGGGCGAATATGGTGCGAATGATGATTATGCCTGGGCCGCTGTCGGGTCGTCAAAGACCGAGGGATATGTCCGGCTTGGCGAAACCAGAATAGATACGACTGGCTTTATCGGTAACTGGCGTGATAGCGAGGGCAGGGTGCAGACATGGGCCTTCCCCGGCTGGGCGACTATTCCGTCTTACTATAGCCTGGCAGACGGCCGCCGATGGCATTTTTTCTTTGCATGGATTTTTAGTCTAAGCTTGACCTTCTTTATAATCGCATCCTTAATTAATCGTCATGTGCAGAAAGACCTGCATATCACGCGATCCGAATGGCGACCCACGCATATCTGGGGAGATATTAAAAGCCATTTCCGACTGCGATTTCATGAACCGGACAGCATCTATATCTATAATATTCTTCAGAAATTCAGTTATATAGGGGTAATTTTTATCCTGCTTCCGTTGATGATATTTACCGGCCTTGCTATGTCCCCGGCTATGGATGCTAACTGGCCCTGGTTGACGGATATGTTCGGTGGTCGCCAATCGGCGCGGTCGATTCACTTTATCGG
>JADMKQ010000031.1 GCA_015478735.1 Sphingorhabdus sp.
TTTGTTGGCGGTCACTTTGTTGGCGGGCGCGCGGGCTGCGGTCCTGTCTGCCACCTTCATCCTGCTCGTTATCATCACCTGCATTGTCGTTCCGGTCGCCCTGATGGCCGCGCTGTTCATCGCGCGCCTGGCGCTGCTCTTCACGGCGCGCCTGGGTGTCCGCATTGACGCGGAAATAATGGTCAGCAAATTGATGATAATATTCGGCATTGACGCGATCGCCATTGACCTGGGCATCCTGCGCCATTTTCTTGTATTTTTCTAGCATTTGGGCCGCATTGCCGCGTGCGCGGTTGTCGATCCGGTTTTCGCGGTCAACACCGCCGCGATTCCCCTGATTGCGGTTATTGTTATTACTAGGGTTCCGGCCACGACGGCGGCCGGTCTGACGATTATTCATCAAATTCTGGGTGTCCTTATTACCGTTAATAAATTCGGTCTTTCCTATAGTTTTGCCGCCGCAAAGGCAGCCTTAGTGCCGTGGATATAATGTTCCGCAGCAACCCAAAAAAGATAAAATATCGCCGGACATCAGCAACATTATCTATATGGGAGTCGGCCAGAGATTTTAGGGAAAATGCCAGAAATCATCTGGGCCTGTTCCACCTTTAACCTGTTGCTACGCCAAATCCAAGCAAATTCTATCCTGCCCCCGCACGGCTCAGCACCAGCAGTCGGTCGTTACCCCCCAAATCCTGTTTACATTCAACATGATAGCCGTGTTTTTTTGCCAATCGGGACACGGCTTCAGCCTGATTAAATCCGATTTCCAGCAGCACTGTGCCATTTTCGGCCAGCAAATCATCTAAAGCGGGGATGATGATACGGTAATCATCCATCCCGTCCGCCCCGGCAAACAGCGCCGAGTGAGGCTCATATTCAGCCACTTCGCGCGATAGTTCGTCCCCGGTCGATACATAAGGCGGATTGGCCAGTATCAGGTCAAAAGGCTCCGAACCGACAGGCTGCTGCATGAATTGCGTCCAGTCCGGGGCTGTCCAATCCTGTAGCAAAAAGCGCGAGCGGTCACTGAAACCCAAACGATCCGCATTATTATGGGCCACGGCAAGCGCCGCTGCGCTGGCATCTATTCCCACCCCTTGCGCCTGTGGAAATTCGGACAGGCCTGCGAGCAGCAAAGCGCCGCTTCCGGTTCCAAGGTCAATTATGTTTCGCGGTGGATTTTTCGCGCCGATTTTGACAGCGGTTTCGATCATGATTTCGCTATCGGGGCGTGGGATCAGGACATCGGGTGAAACCTGAAATGGCAGACTCCAGAACTCCCGCTCGCCCAAGATATGCGCGACCGGTTCATGGGCCTTTCGGCGTGCGGAAAACGCGGCAAACGCGTCTGGCACAGCCAGCTTCGGCAGATTGAGCAACAAGTCCGAACGGCTGATCCCCAGCGCATGAGCCATCAGCAATTCTGCATCTAACCGAGGGGTTTCACTCACCGACTCAAACGATTGCGCCGTCTCCCGCAAAGCATGGGAAAGCCCCTGCCTTTCATAGACCGGGGTTATGTTATCGTTATCACCCATCCAGATTGGCGAGCCGGCTGGCTTCATCTTCGGCGGTCAAGGCATCTATCATTTCGCCTAGCGCGCTGCCTTCGATGATTTCGGGCAATTTGTGCAGCGTCAGGTTGATCCGGTGATCGGTCACGCGGCCTTGCGGATAATTATAGGTTCTGATCCGTTCGGACCGGTCGCCGGAGCCGACCATGGATTTGCGCGCATCGGCTTCTTCGCTCGCCGCCATGGCGCGTTCGCGCTCGTAAAGCCGGGCGCTCAGCACCTTCAGTGCCTGTGCCTTGTTCTTGTGCTGTGATTTGCCGTCCTGACACTGGACCACCAGACCGGTTGGCAAGTGGGTGATGCGAATCGCGCTGTCGGTCTTGTTCACATGCTGCCCGCCCGCGCCGCTTGCCCGGTAGGTGTCGATACGCAGGTCTTCGGTGCGGATGTCGATATCGACTTCTTCCGGCTCCGGCAGAACCGCGACCGTGGCCGCAGAAGTGTGGATACGCCCGCCGCTTTCCGTTTCCGGCACGCGCTGGACCCGGTGGACGCCGGATTCGAATTTCAGCTTGGCGAACACGCCCTTGCCCGTGATATTGGCGACGACTTCCTTGAAGCCGCCCACTTCGGACGCGTTGGCGGAGATCATTTCGATCTTCCAGCCCTGATCCTCGGCAAAGCGGCTATACATACGGTAGAGATCACCGGCGAACAGCGCGGCTTCGTCCCCGCCGGTGCCCGCGCGGATTTCCAGCATGGCCGGGCGCTCGTCCGCTGCGTCCTTGGGCAGTAATTGCAGCGCCAGAGCATGTTCCGCCTGGGCCAGCGCCTTTTTGACATCATCGACTTCTTCCGCCGCCATGGCCTTCATCTCGGCATCGTCACCGGCGAGCATTTCTTCCAGCCCCGCCTGCTCGTCACGCAGCCGTTTGACCTCGGCAGCGGCCTGCGCCACGGGTTCGATCTCCGCATATTCCTTGGACGTTTCGACAAATTTATCGCCGTCAAGATTGCCGGAGGCCATCATCGCCTGAAGCTCGGCATAGCGCGCTTCGATCTGGGCTAGGCGTTGGGGGCTGAAACTGGTCATTGGCCGTGCCCTCCCGCTTTCCGGCCAGACACTGCCGTCGCCCGATAAGGTTTCGCTTCGTTCATGACTTCACAACCAGATCAGGCGATGCTGCTGCCAATGTCTCCAGCACATTTCCGACCGCTATATATTTGTCCGTGGTTTCGGACGAGCGAGGCTGCGCGGTTATTTTTCCATCGACCATATTCAACGATATAATCACTTTTGCCGCCGTTTTCACCGCCTTGTCATAGCGTTTGCGCGGCGATCCTGTGGCTATCATCTCGGCGGACAATCCATTCTCGCGCAATTTAGACAGGATTTGGTAGGCATGATTCATCGCTGCATTATCTTCGACGGCCATAGCCACATCCGGTGTGAGGCGCTGCGGCTCATCAATCAACATCCCAAGCCGCTCTATCCCTGCGGCCCAGCCGACTGCGGGCGTTACCGGTCCGCCCAGCGATTCGATCAGCCCGTCATAGCGGCCACCCGCCAGCACTGTGCCCTGCGCGCCCAGCCGGTCGGTGACAAATTCAAACGCCGTGTGGCGATAATAATCCAGCCCGCGCACCAGGCGGCTGTTGCGGGTCCATGCGACGCCGCACGCATCAAGACCTTCTGTCACCTGCGCGAAAAACTCTTTGGCTTCGCTGGACAGATAAGCATCAATATCCGGCGCGCTGTCTGCGATCGGGCGGTCCTGTCGCTCTTTGCTGTCCAATATACGCAGCGGATTGCGCTCCAGCCGGTCCTGGCTATCGGGGGAGAGGTCTGCCCGGTGCGCCTGGAAATGCTCGACCAAAGCAGCGCGCCACGCATCGCGGCTTTCCGCATCGCCCAGGGTATTAAGCTGCAACGTCACGCCTTCGGATATGCCAAGTTCGCGTAAAAGCTGGTCCGCGAAGCATAGAAGATCGACATCCGCAGCCGCTTCGCCTGCGCCGATAATTTCGGCATCCAGTTGGTGAAACTGCCGGTAACGCCCCTTTTGCGGGCGTTCATAACGGAATAGCGGGCCGTGCGTAGAAATCTTCAGCGGCGCATATTGCTGCCAGCCGTTGGTCAGATAGGCACGCGCGATTCCGGCGGTAAATTCTGGGCGCAGGGTCAGGCTGTCGCCGCCGCGATCTTCGAAACTATACATTTCCTTGGACACCACATCGGTGGTTTCGCCCAGCGAGCGGGCAAAAACAGCGGTCGGTTCAAACACCGGCATCTTTACGCCCTTAAAGCCGTAAAGCCGCCGCACACGGTCAAAAACGTCCACGACATGCTGGAACCGCTCCTGATCTTCGCCAAATATATCCTGCGTGCCGCGAACCGGCTGCGGCGTTTGAATTTTTGCCATGGATATCCTTTGTCTTTACCTTTTGTGCCCGGTTAAGCCGCGTCTAGCCTGATGTTGCCGGAGAGTTTTGCTGGAGGCGCTTTAGCGGGAGATACGCAAAAACGAAAGATACCTTGTTTTCCATTGCTGAAATCTATTGCTAATATTAGCGCATTTCCTATCGGATCACTGGACCTTCCGGCCAAAAAGCGCCATTCAGGGTAGTAAGTCAGGTCACAGGGGATTAAATTACTATGCGTCTGGTTGCACTTTCAGGGCTGGCCTTTGCCCGGTTGCTGGTTGCCTTGGCCATATTATCGCCTGTGACTGCTGTCTCCGCGGCCATGCCGGACAGGCTGAGCAAACCCACTTATGTCGCTCCGCAAGATAATATCCCGAAGGCTAAGGACATTCCTTATACCGGAACCATGCGGCTGGTGGTCGATGCCCGCGATACTGTTCAGGGGGTTTTTCGCGTCACGCAGACTATTCCCGTTGCCAAAGCTGGCCGGTTGACTGTGCTCTACCCCGAATGGCTGCCCGGGAATCATGCCCCGCGCGGAGAGATCGAGAAGCTTGCCGGTCTGGAATTTACCGCTGGCGAGCAGGCGCTGGAATGGGTGCGCGATGATGTGGATATTTATGCGTTTCACCTGACAGTGCCGGAGGGGGTTTCGGAAATCACCGCGCGGTTCCAGTTTGTTTCCGCGACAAATGCGATGCAAGGGCGGATTGTTATGGCATCGTCGATGCTGAACCTGCGCTGGCATCAAGTATCGCTTTACCCCGCTGGCTATTATGTGCGGCGAATCCCCGTGGAAGCCGCCGCGATTTACCCTGAAGGATGGCAAGCGGCCAGCGCGATGCGGCCCAGGGCAAAGCAAGATAAGCCCGCCGATATAAGCGCGGAGCTAAACTATGTGGCCTATCAAAAGACCGATTATGACACGCTGGTCGATAGTCCGGTTTTTGCAGGCAAATATTTTCAGAGCCATGCGCTTGGCCGCCACGTTCACCTCAACATTTTTGCGGATGACGGCAAGTTTCTCAAACCCACGAAATCGCAGATCGCCACGCACAGCAAATTAGTGCGCGAGGCCGAAGCGCTGTTTGGCAGCCAGCCCTATGACCGCTATGATTTTCTGCTCGCGCTGACCGAGGATATGGGCGGCATTGGCATCGAGCATCACCGCTCTTCGGAAAATGGCGCCAACCGCGAATATTTTACCGGCTGGAATGACGGGCCAGGCCGCCGCAATTTGCTGGCGCACGAAATAACCCATAGCTGGAACGGCAAATATCGCCGCCCGGCAGGTATGTGGACGCCGGATTTCCGCGAACCTATGCGGAGCGAACTGCTCTGGATCTATGAAGGGCAGACCCAGTTCTGGGGCTATGTGCTGGGCGCCCGGTCCGGGCTTTATTCAAAGCAGGATACGCTGGACGCCCTGGCTACGATTGCCGCTGATATGGAGCTTCAGGTCGGGCGGCAATGGCGTTCGCTGTCCGATACAACCAATGATCCGGTCGTCGCCGCGCGCCGCCCCAAACCATGGACCAGCTGGCAGCGGCAGGAAGATTATTATAACGAAGGTCTGCTGATCTGGCTGGAAGTGGACGGGATTATCCGCCGCGAGTCGGGCGGAAAGAAATCGCTGGAAGATTTTGCCCGCCGCTTTTTCAAAGGCAAGGATGGCGATTACGGCGTCGTGACCTATGTGCTGGACGATGTGATCCAAGCCCTGAATACCGTGCAGCCTTATGACTGGGCCGCTTTCATCGACGAGCGGGTTTACCGGCCAACGGCTCATGCACCCACAAACGGGCTTGCGCTGGGCGGCTATGAACTTGTCTATACGGACAAGCTGTCCGACTATATGAAGGCGAGCAACAAACGCGGCAAACATTATGACTTGAGTCACTCGCTCGGCATGGTGATAAGCGACAAGGCCGTGGTCAAATCAGTGGTCTGGGATAGCCCCGCATTCAAGGCAGGGATGAAAACCGGGCTTGCCATCACCGCCGTCAATGGCAAGGCTTACAGCGCCGATATATTGATGCAGGAGATCGAGAATAACCGCGGCAAAACAAGCCAAATAGAGATTTTTGCGAAAAATGGTGAGCAGTATAGTGATTTTTTGGTCGATTATTCCGATGGCCTCCGCTATCCGCACCTGAGAAAAATAACCGCCGAAGACGCGGACGGAGTGGATGACCAAACTGAACGGGGTATTGATCGGCTCTTGCGGCCAAAAACCAAATAATCAGGACCTGTAGAAACATGGACATCAGCAAAATTGCTATCGGCGACAATCCGCCGGAATCCCTGAACGTGATTATCGAAGTGCCCGTTGGCGGTGAGCCGGTCAAATATGAATTTGACAAGGAATCCGGCGCGCTGTTCGTGGATCGTATCCTGCACACACCGATGCGCTACCCCGCAAATTACGGATTCGTTCCGCATACCCTGTCCCCCGATGGTGATCCACTCGACGCTCTGGTCGTCGCGCGCTCTCCATTCATGCCGGGCTGTGTAGTGCGTTGTCGTCCTATCGCGGTGCTGAACCTTGAAGACGAACATGGCGGCGATGAAAAACTGCTTTGCGTGCCGCTCGATGCGACCTTCCCTTATTACCGCGCGATTGGCGAAGGCGGCGACCTGCCACAGATCGTCATGCAGCAGATCGAGCATTTCTTTACCCATTACAAAGACCTGGAGCCCGAAAAATGGGTCCGCGTCGGAAGCTGGGGTAATGCAGAAGATGCCCGCCGCGTTATCCTCGAAGCCATCGAACTGGCAAAGTCGAAAAAGAAATGACCCGCCGTCTGGCCACGCCGCATTCCTTGCGCTTCTGGACCGGTATCGCGTTGATCGCCGCTCTGGCATCCTGCGCTACCCCGGAAAGCAGGGTGCGCAGCGCGCTGGTCAGCGCTGGCCTGCCCAAGACGGTCGCTGCCTGTATGGCCGACCGGATTGTGGACCGCCTGTCTCCGCTCCAGCTTCGGAAACTGGATGGGCTGGGCAAGCTGCGTGACCGCAATGCCGGGG
>JADMKQ010000032.1 GCA_015478735.1 Sphingorhabdus sp.
CAGAGCGGCGGAGTTGCCCGATTTTATCGACGCAACATAATCCGAAACGTCATGCGCAAACTCATCATATTCCCAGAAATCAAATATCGCTCCGGATTGCCATTCTGTAGATTTAATAGGCGGTGCGTCATATCTTTCCACTTTACGCATACACCATTGTTTGCTGCTGCTTTCCCGATCATAGCGGTGAAAACTGAACTCATAATAGTAGCCATTGTGGGTGATATTATTGCCCGAAGGATAGCCATTGTCGCCAGGACTCCATAAGTAGGGAGTATAGAGGTTTTGACTGAACTTAGTTTCGCAAGCGCGCCTGTCGTCTCCACTTGCACCCGCTACGTTTAGAGATTCAAACGTAACGACCGGTTCATTCGCATATATTAGCCAATGCGCCCGGCGCGTCTGATAATTCCATTCGTCTTCCTCAGCGACACCAGTCCCGCCGACAAGCCAACTGGGGTCTTCATCATATAATGTCTCGCCGACGTTGATCATCGCGTTATATGGCATGAAGCCATAGCGGACCTGACTGCCAGACGTTCCGCCGCCCGGTCCCAGAATATCGTAAAATTCTTTTACTGCATTTTTCAGTCCCGTGATCCGTTTTTCGGATTGGTTGTAGGTTGAGGATCCATTAGGTTTCCAGTCCATTGACCCCGTGACATCCATTACCATCATTACATCGACATTGCCGATATCGAGGCGGCTAGTGCAATTCACTTTGAGCGCCATTTCTTCAAAGCCGAAAATCCGCATGATCGACGTATTGATGGTTGTTTCTGCGAAACCCTGCACCGTTCGATCACCGGGCCCATCAATGAAACGCGGATTATCCACGCCATCAATTTTCTGGAACGAGTTTGTTCCGAACACGCCGTCCTTAAAATTGAACCTGAAAAATTTAAGCGCTTCCGCTTTATCGCTTTCAGACATGGTAGCGCCGGACATGGCCCGTCTTCCGGCAAGAGCTCCGGCATCGCAGGCTTGTTGAAGCCGGGCCTTCGCCATATAGGCACGGCCAATATCAACGCCTCCGCCAATCATGCCAGCGATCGGAAAAAGCGCAGCAGCAGCCATTGCCATCGTATTACCGGCAGTATCACTGCGCAGTTTTTGCAAAAATGACTTGCGCGATTTTATCTCGTCTTTGTCAACCATGCCCCTGGCCTTATGTTTTTTTCGTGCAAAGTCGGACGCGCCGACGAAATGCAACTCGTCATGCCTGATAGAGAGAAAAGGGTTAGCGGCAGACCAAGGCTTTTGGTTAAAGCGATCTTTACCTTGATTTCCGGCAGAAAACTGGCGACGGCGTGATCATGAAAGACGCGCTTTTAACTCTTGATCCGTTGCACCGCTTGATTTTGGCCTATGCAAAACGGGCTGATCGTCCCCGCTATACGCTTGTTTTCGCGCTCGATCACAGGTTCGCAGAGGTTATTCGTTCAACTTCGGAAACATTGATTGGACAAATGCGGTTAACCTGGTGGCGGGATATTTTAACCAAGCCTGCCAAAGATCGTCCGACTGGTGAGCCACTGGTGGCGCGTATCAATGAAGTGCAGCAGCAGGGTGTGGAGCTGCCGCCTTTGCTGCAACTTTTGGAAGGGTGGGAATATCTGCTCGATGACTTCCCCTGGGATGACCGCCAGTTTGACCAATATGCTGTGAAGCGCGGAGAAGGGTTTTTTGCTTTTGCTCTCGGCGGGAAAGAGGGCGTTTTGACAGAGGAGCAAAAGGCAGGGGCGCAGGCATGGGCGCTTTGGGATTTTGCAAGGCACTGTTCCGATGCGGATATGCGGGAGCGGGCTTTTGTTAAGTGCTGTCATCTTTTTCAGCCTGTTTCACCGGTCCATTTTGACAGAAGCGGACGAGTGCTCTCAATTTTATGTAAACTCGTGCAAAGCGATGTAACAAAGAGATCGTTAACAGCCGATCTCTACCGGCCAGCGGTCGCGAGTAATATTATTTGGCATGGCATGACCGGCTGTTAACACCAGAAGAACGGGTTTGGGGGACATAAGCGGTACATGAAACGATATATCGCCGGTGCCGGTAGTATGATGTTTCTGATGATCGCCGGTCTCTTCATCTGGTTTGGTGCCAAGGGGCAGGAGGTCGTCATTCCTGATGCTCCGCCGCCGCCGGAGCTTTTGGAAGCAGAGGGGTTGCCAGAGGCGGATGGTAGCGTTCCTTCACTTGGGCCGCCGCCGCCAACTCCGCCAAAGGCGCATAAGACATCTCGCGAAGAACGGCGCTTCAACCGTTATGATATTAACCGCGATGAAATTATCACCCGGCTTGAAATGATGAGCAGCCGTACAAAAGCGTTCAAGAAGCTCGATAAAGACGGCAACAACCTGCTCACCTTTGAAGAATGGGCCGTGGCGACAAGCGACCGCTTTGCCGAAGCGGATGCTGATGACGATGGCAAATTGACCCGTGCCGAGTTCCGGACAACTCGCCCGAAAAACAGCCCGCAGCCGCGCTGTAAATGTTAGATATAGGCTAAGCTGCCTTGCTATTGTCCTCCGATAATTGCTGCCACTCGGCAAAATCCTTACGGGCGCGGGCTGTGTAAGCTTCTTTGCGTTCCTTTTTCTTCACCCGTTTTTCAAAGGGCGGGAACAGGCCGAAATTGACGTTCATGGGTTGATAATCGCGCGCGTCCGCGCCGCCGGTAATATGGGACAGCAAGGCTCCGAAAGCCGTGGTTTCCGGTGGATAGACAAAATCCTCGCCCTTGATTTCAGCCGCCACCATGCGCCCCACCATCAGGCCGACCGCTGCGCTTTCGACATAGCCTTCACAGCCGGTAATCTGTCCGGCAAAGCGGATATGCGGCGCTTTTTTCAGGCGCATTTCCTTGTCGAGCAGCTTGGGCGAATTGATGAACGTGTTGCGATGCAATCCGCCAAGTCGAGCGAACTCAGCATTTTCCAGACCGGGGATCGAGCGCAGCAAATCCGTCTGGGCACCATATTTCAACTTCGTCTGGAACCCGACCATGTTCCATAATGTGCCCAGAGCATTGTCCTGACGAAGCTGCACCACGGCATAGGCGCTCTCGCCCGTATGGGCGTTGGTCAGGCCGACCGGCTTCATGGGTCCGAAGCGCAGCGTTTCCGGGCCGCGCGATGCCATGACTTCGATTGGCATACAGCCTTCGAAATAGGGTGTGTCCTTTTCCCATTCCTTGAAATCGGTTTTCTCACCGTCCAGCAAGCCTTGAATGAAGGCTTCATATTGCTCGCGGTCCATCGGGCAGTTGATATAGTCTTTGCCGTCGCCTTCCGGCCCGACCTTGTCCCAGCGCGACTGCATCCATGCTATGTCCATGTTGATGCTGTCTTTATAGACGATCGGCGCAATGGCGTCGAAAAAGGCCAGGGAATCTTCGCCCGTCGCCGCGCCGATGCTTTGCGCCAGTGTCATGGCGGTGAGCGGTCCAGTCGCAACAATAGTGAGGCCGCTTTCGGGAAGCTGGTCGATCCGTTCGCGGACAATCTCGATATTGGGATGCTCGCTTAACGCCTTGGTCACGGCAGCGGAAAAATGGTCGCGGTCCACGGCAAGCGCGGAACCAGCGGGCAGGCGGTTCTTGTCCCCTTCACCGATAATGATGGAATCCAGATCGCGCATTTCGGCGTGGAGCAAACCCACGGCATTTTTCTCTGCATCGTCGGAGCGGAAACTGTTGGAGCACACCAGCTCGGCCAGCCCGTCGGTCTGGTGCGCTGGCGTCATGTCACCGCTTCCGCGCATCTCGGAAAGGCGTACTTTTATGCCCGCCTGAGCCAGTTGCCAGGCCGCTTCCGATCCGGCGAGTCCGCCGCCAATAATATGTACCTGTGTCTGTTTCTGTGTCATGTTTTGTGTCATGGGCGTCTGTGTGTTGCCGTAAGTGGTAAATGTCAATCTGGCAGAGGGGCAGCTTGCGTGATAGGCCGATGATATGAAACGCGCGTTTATCGATTCCCGGCCTTATCTGCTGCTTAGCCTGTTGTTCGGGATCAGCTATTTTTTCCTCTTCGTGCTTAGCGAACCGGAAGTTCCTGACCCTTTGAAAATGCTGTGGAAGGGCGCAGGCGTTGGGTTTCTTGCGGTTTATGCGCTGCACCGGATACGGGGATTTGATGGCAGGTTGATTGCCACGGTCATGGCCTTCGGTGCGCTTGGCGATATTCTTATCGAGCTGGATTTGATTTTGGGGGCATTCTCCTTCCTGATTGGTCATTGCTTTGCTATCTTGCTCTATCTGCGGCACCGGCGGCCCAAACCGGCATTTAGCCAAATGATGTTCGCCATCCTGCTTGTCCCCGTATCGGTCTTCGTAGCCTGGTCGCTGCCCTTTGATCGTAGTGCTGCGCCCGGTTTTGCGATTTATACGGCCTTTCTGGCGGTCATGGCAGCGGCGGCATGGCTGAGCGACTTTCCCCGTTATCGCGTCGGGGTGGGGGCGTTGTTTTTTATCATATCAGACCTCTTCATCTTTTCCAGTGTCGGCTTCTTGCAGGATTCTGCGATACCGGTCTGGACCATCTGGCCGTTCTATTATTTCGGCCAGTTCCTGATCGCCACCGGGGTTGTGCGTTCACTGCGTGACCGGGTGGACGTCGTGAACCCCTAAGCGGCCGCAATAGTGGTGCGGTGGAGCAATCGGTCATGGCCTTCATAGCCGCCGGTGGCACAGTGCAGGACAGAGCGGTTATCCCACATGATCAGCATGTCCGGCTCCCACTTGTGCCGGTAAACAAACTCGTCGCGGCTTTGCCAGACATATAGTTCCTGAAGCAAGGGCAGGGCGTCTTCCTGCGCCATGCCTTCAAATCCGATAATATAGCCCATGCAACTGAACAGGCCCGGACGCCCGGTTTCCGGATGCTCGCGGACAAGGGGATGAAGCTGCGTTTCCCGCGCTGTTTCATCGGGGCGGATCGCCATGCTGCGGCCCGCGTCCTTCTCGCCATATGCACCGTCGGGCGCATAAGCGAGCATGGCACTGTGAATGGCGGTCAGCCCTTCATAACGGGCGCGCATTTCTGGCGGCATGGCGTCAAGTGCGGCATGTTGATTGGCGAATAATGTATCACCGCCCACCGGCGGTATGGTGATGCCCAGCAAACAGGTTCCAGCGGGCGGATGTTCCTGAAAGCTCCAGTCGCTGTGCCAGTTTTCGGCAAATAGCGGTGATGTTTCATCCGCATCACGGCGGATGGCGGCGATATGTTCGCGGCCCTCAATCGGAGCGAAAAACGGGTCTTGCCCGAAATCGCCAAAATAAAGCGTGAAGCGTTCGAGATCATCGTTCGACATATCCTGTCCGGGAAAGGACAGGACGTGATGTTCCAACCAGGCGGCGCGGATTTCGGCTACCTGTTCATCGCCAAGCGGTTTGGACAGATCTATGCCCGTCACAGCGGCTCCGCATGACTGGCCGGATGGCGTGACGATCATTGGCATCATCTCCTCTATCTGTTTCGCGGATACTATTTTTTAGCATACCCTATTTTCAAACTTCACAAAGTTCACACCAAGGAACCGCGCATTTCCGCCGATTCCTGTTTTGGGGGATTTTCTAACATACGTTCCGTCATCTGTTGGAACGGAAAAAAAAATCGCTCCCGCCCTGATTTCCAGAACAGGGCGAGGTAATTCGTGTCTCAATGAGAAAGAGCCGCACTTTGTGTATCATTAGTGCAGCTATGTAGGAAAGTGTTTTGTAATAGAGAGCGATCTATGGTCGTTTCCGCACACAGCCGTCATTCCCGCCTGCGCGGGAATGACGGTGTTGGATTTACGCCTCGCTATCGCCTTCCGGTTCCGGACCCGTTTCCTGGTGCACTTCTGCGGCCAGTTCTTCGGCTACCAGTTCTTCTGCTTCGTTTTCCGGTTCGTCCTCTTCGTCAATCTTGGCAGCGCCAACGACTGTTTCGCCGGGGGACACATCGAACAGTTTAACACCGGAGCTATTACGTCCAATCACCCGCATATCAGCGACTTTCATGCGGATCAGCTTGGCCTGGTCGGTGACCAGCATGATCTGTTCCTCGTTCGTCGCTTCAAAGCTGGCGACTACGGTGCCGTTGCGTTTGATATTGTCGATATTGAGAATGCCCTGACCACCGCGACCGGACTGGCGATATTCATAGGCGCTGGAGCGCTTGCCATAGCCGTTGGCGCAGACGGTGAGGATGAAATCCTCTGTCTCGGCAAATTCGGCCATCCGTTCCGGTGACAATTCCGGGGAATTTTCATTATCCTTCCACGGTGCGGCCTTCAGATAAAGATCGCGTTCTTCTGTCGAAGCTTCAAACCCGCGAAGGACCGAAAGCGAGATAACCTCGTCATTGCCTTTCAGCGTGATGCCGCGAACACCGGTTGATGTCCGGCTCTGGAACACGCGCACGGCGTCACCGGCGAAGCGGATGGCTTTGCCGTTTTTGGTTGCCAGCAACACGTCATCATTGTCGCTAAGCAATTCCACACCGATCAGGCGGTCCTCGCTGTCTTCCTCAAAGCGCATGGCAAATTTGCCGTTGGACGGCACGTTGGTGAAGCTGTCCATGCTGTTGCGGCGTACGCTGCCCTTTGCGGTGGCAAACATGACGTGGAGCTTGCCCCATTCGGTTTCGTCTTCGGGCAATGGCAGGACGGTAGAAATGGTTTCTCCGTCGGCCAAAGGCAGCAGGTTGACCATCGGGCGCCCCTTGGTTTGCGGGCCACCTTCGGGCAGTTTCCACACTTTCAGGCGATATACCTTGCCGTGGGTGGAGAAGAACAGGACGGGCGTATGGGTTGAGGTGACGAACAGGGCGGTGATCGCATCTTCTTCCTTGGTCGCCATGCCGGCCCGGCCTTT
>JADMKQ010000033.1 GCA_015478735.1 Sphingorhabdus sp.
TGATGATCCTTCAGTCATGGTCCCTGATCCGATTCCAAACTCCCTCGGCTATCTGAGGACCGATTCAAACGGCGATGTTGTGGTTACACCGCAATCCATGGACGCCAATGGTGATCCGTTCCCGATTGCAACACAATTTACGGAACGCTTTTTTGGTGATAGTCCCAAGCCTCGGGTTTCCGTTGGCATCGGGGTCAACTGGAACTCCCCATTCGGTCCTTTCCGGATCGACGTCGCGCGCGCTCTGTTAAAAGAACCGGGCGATGATACCAAGCTATTCACTTTCAACGTAGGAACACAATTCTAATGAACATTTCAACCAAGACACTTTTGAAATCGGCCGCTTTGGCTTTGACCACCTTGTCGGTTCCGGCAATGATTGCATCACCCGCTGCTGCGCAGTCCAGAACCAGCATCGCGGTCGCGAACTATGAAGGCGCTGTTGTCCAGTCGCAGGCATATAAGAACGCGATTGAACAGATTAAAACGACCTACAAGGCGGACATTGACGCGACTAACGCGCGTGCAACCGCTCTGCAGGCTGAACTGAAACCTCTGGTCGATGCTTATAACACAGCGGTTCAACAACCCGGTGCAACCCAGCAAACTGTCCAGCCACAGGCACAGGCTCTTCAGACCAAGCAACAGGCCGGTCAGCAGGAACTGGCCCGTTTGCAGCAGCGCGTGACACTGGCAACCGCCTATGTCGAAGAACAGGTAGCGCAGAAACTGAATGACGCAATCAGAGCAGCCATGAAAACCAAAAAGGTTGACCTTGTCCTTCAGCCACAAGCTGTGATTGCTCGTGAACCTTATGTCGATATTACCTCTGCTATTGCTGAAGAACTGAACAAGACGGTTCCTTCGGCTTCGATCACGCCGCCAGCAGGATGGCAGCCTGGTCAGGCGCAGGAAAATGCAGCGCAGCAGCAACAACCTGCGGCTGAAACCCAGCAACCTGCAAGCCGGTAAAACCCTGTATGTCCGAGCCATTGGATTATGATGTAACCAAGGTGATGGCGGTGTTACCGCACCGCTATCCCATGTTGCTGGTCGACCGTGTGGAAGAACTGGTCAAGGACGAATCCATTCGTGCGGTGAAAGCCGTTACGATAAATGAAGGATTTTTTCAGGGCCACTTCCCAGGACGACCCATCATGCCGGGCGTCATGATCGTTGAGGCACTGGCTCAGGCTGCCGGTGTTTTGGCTATGGAAAGCCTTGGACTGGCCGGTTCTGGCAAGCTCGTTTACTTCATGGCGATTGACGGAGCAAAATTCCGCAATCCCGTGGAGCCGGGCTGTTTGCTGTCGCTCAATGTGAAATTTGTCCAGAAACGCCCACGGGTGTGCAAATTTGCAGGACAGGCGATGATCGGCGACAAGCTGGCTGCTGAAGCTAATTTTACCGCAATGATTGCCGACCCGCCCGGTGCATAACCGGGCTATAGGCTAAAAGAATCTTGCACTTTGAAGCGGCGGCGGTTAATCCGCCGCTTCGCACATAATCACACGCTTGGGGATCTGGTCGGAAACCAGCCCGTTTTGGAGCATAAAATGAAAAAAGATACACATCCCGATTACCATCTTATCAAGGTCCAGATGACCGACGGTACAGTGTTTGAAACCCGCTCCACCTGGGGCAAAGAGGGCGATACGCTGCAACTGGATATTGACCCGTCATCTCACCCGGCATGGACCGGCGGCAACCAGCGTCTTTTGGATGCGGGCGGTCAGGTCGCACGTTTCAACAAGCGCTTTGGCGGTTTGTCACTCAAGAAAAACTAAACTGTGTTGGCAGGGGCTTCGTGCCTCTGCTCACCACAGGTTGATAGTTCCAAGCCACGGCTTAAGCAGTAATTGCTTTTGCCGGTAGATTTCTGCTGCCCGTTCAGGGCTTGTGCGAACAAACTGGATTTCCGAACCGGGGCGAAGCTGCCCGATCAAGTGGCGGTCGGCTCGAATCACTTGCGCTATCCGTGGATAGCCGCCGGTCGTCTGGGCATCGGGACCAAGCAGAAATGGCTCGCCGTCAGGGGGGCATTGCATTGTCCCGGTGAAAACAGGTGCACTCTTCATTTGCGAGCCGTTCGTGGTTGCCAGAACAGTGCCCTGAAGGCAAAGCCCCATACGATCCGCACGTGAACCGACCTTGTGTTTTTTCTCAAAAAACAATTGCCGGGAAGTGGCACTAAGCAGACCATGTTCCGGCCCTTCGGTGACCCGCAGAATATATTTATCCGAAATCACTGGCTGGAGTTTGCGCGGCGTTTTGCGGTGAAGCGCCGGTTTAGATTTTGCGGGCCTCCAGTCCAGAATATCATCCGCTTTCAATGCCCGGCCATGAAAGCCGCCTAGACCCGCCGCAAGGTATGTGGACTGCCCGCCCAAAAGAAACTGCGCGTCCAGTGTCCCCGAAACAGCCAGATAGGACCGGCAGCCCATTAGCGCTGGTCCTATATGAATCTCGTCGCCGGGTTTCACCATCAATGGCGCATGTAGCGCTCGGCCCTCATCGTTAAGCCGCAAAAATCCAGCGGCTCCGGTCAGCGCGATTACAGTAGAACACGCGAAGGCGAATCTGGTATCATCCAGCGTGATTTCTATAGCGATCGCATCGGGCTCATTCCCGACCAGGTGATTAGCCAGGGCAAGCGCCAGACAATCCGCTGCGCCGGCTGCGGGCATACCCAGATGGCGATGACCCGAAAAGGGCGCGCCCTGCAATGTGCTTTGCAAGCCCGGCTTGATGACCATGATCGTCATCGGCCTATTTCTCTGGCAATGGCGTCATATTCGGCTCTGTCTATTGGCCGGAATGAAACGGCTTGGTTTGCCGACAGCAGGGCGGGCTTGTCCTTGGCCGGATCAAATAAAGGCACAGGTGTCCGGCCAATTATCGGCCATCCGCCGGGACTGCTGAAAGAATAGATGCAGCTTTGATCGCCAATGATCCCGACCGAGCCAGCCGCCACCTTCTGCCTTGGTTTGGGCAGTCTGCCGATTTCCGGGATGTCATCACTGCATTGCAGATAAGCAAAGCCCGGCATGAAGCCGAGCATCGTGACATTGAACCGCAGGCCGCTATGCCATTTTATAAGCGCAGCCGTCGAAAGTCCCAGTTTTTCGGCTATCCATTCCCGATCAGGAGCGAACTCCGCATCATAACAGACCGGTATTGTAACGGGGGCTGTTTGAAGCACTTTATAATCTGTAACTTCCTGTAATTGCCTCTGAAATATTTCTACCGCTTCACGGGGGGTTAAACGGGCAGGATCAAATTGCACGGCAAGGCTATCCAAACCGGAAACAACTTCCTGCCACATCGCCTGTCCGCGAATAGCTGTGCTGGCGGCATGAACAGCGCTCAGATCGTCCAGTTGGCAGGAAAGCCAGTCGTCGCAGGCGTGGATTTTGATGGCGATTTTGGTGGTGATTTTGGTGGTGATTTGGATGGCGCTCACCTTACCGGCGGTTCGATATTTATGCCTTCGCGCTCCAGCGAGCGGCGGATTGCTATCGCTGTAGCCAGCGCTCCGTCGCTATCGGAATGAAGGCATAATGTCTCGGCCCGGATTATTTTCGGTTGTTTGTCTGCCGTGAAAATGGCTTTCCCTTGTGCGAGGAACAGACCCTGTTTTATCCGTTCTGCCTCATCATGGATAACCGCGCCCTTTTCACTGCGCGGGACAAGCCGGGATTGCTGAGTATATTGCCGGTCAATAAAAGCTTCCGCAATAAAGTGAACTCCATGCTTACGCGCAGACTCTTCAACGGCCGACGCGCCCATGCTGACAAGCGCCAGATTCCTGGCCCGCGCTATATCGGCAAGCATGTCCGAGAGATGCTCGTCATCCTGAGCATCATTATACAGCGCCCCGTGCGGCTTCAGGTGGGTCAGCCGATTTCCAACATTGCGCGCAATGGCCTCAATAGTCTCCATTTGCTCCATCAGACTATCTTTCAACCTGTCAGGATCCATCGCCATGCTCGTCCTGCCAAAATTATCGCGATCAGGATAAGAAGGATGCGCTCCCGCCGAAACGCCCTTTGCCTTTGCGGCAATCAACATGGCATGCATGGTTTCCGGGGATCCGGCATGACCCCCACTGGCAATGTTACAACTGGTAACGACATCCATAATGGCAATGTCACGCGCTATCCCGCTATCGCTTTCATCTTCGCCCAGATCAGCATTAAGATCGATCGTGCCCGTCATGGCCACCATCCTATCGCACGCGCAATTAAGCGGATGCCCAGCATTCCAGTAACAGCCAATATGACAGCCCCGACAATATTGGCCTTCCAGTCATTGACATGACGGCCAAGCAGAGCGTCATTATTGGCCAGTCGAATAAGGAAAAATGCGATGATCGGCAGTAACAGGCCATTGGCAATCTGCGACACGAAAATGATCTCGACCGGTTTGTAATTGAGCAGCGCACCAAATGTACCGGATAATATGACCAGCAACGCGCCAACGCGAAACGGCGTTCGCGAGGATGCGGCATCTGTTTTTCCGAAAATTTCCTGCACAATATATCCTGTCGCTAATGGTGCGGTAATGGCAGAACTGAGGCCAGCTGCAAATAAACCGGCACCCAGAGTCCAGGCGGCAAAAATACCAAATAGCGGACTTAACTGCTGCGCCATATCAACAGCGCTGGAAATTTCTTTCCCGCTTCCAAACAGGCTGGTTGCCGCCGTCGCCAATATGATGATGGAGATTAACCCGCCCAGCCCGATGGAACAAGCACTGTCCGTTTGCGCTTCCGGTAGATCGTTTTCGCCCCAGCGTTGCCTGACACTGGCAGCGTGAAGGAATAGATTATACGGAACAATGGTTGTCCCGATCAAAGCAATGGCTGTCAGCAGTCCACCTTCTGGAATGGTCGGGATGAATCCGTTCAAAATTGCAGGAATATTCGGCCGGGTAATCACAAATGTCAGCAGAAATGACAGGCACATGAACAATACGATTGCGATCAGTATCCGCTCGATCCAGCGAGGCTTTGATAACAGGATTACGGCTATTGCAAGCAATGCGATCACACAAATGACGATGCTGCGATTGCTCGATAGATCTGGATTTAGCGCTTCAAGCCCCAGCAAAGCGCCCGTGATATTGCCCGCTTCATAGGCGGCATTACCAAGCACCAAAGCGGCTATGAGCAGCGCGGCGGCGAGCCATTTAAGCAGAGGAGAAGTAACCGTCTGCATCATCGCTTCTGCAAGCCCCATGCGTGACACCAGAGAAACGCGCACTGCGATTGATTGCAAAATGATCGTTGCAATAGTCGCAAAAGCCAGTGCCCATATCAAAGCAAAGCCAAAGTTGGCGCCGGCAAGAGTGCAAGCCGTTACTGTGCCGGGGCCGATGAAGGCAGCGGAAACCATCATAGCCGGGCCGGGGCGATAGCGTGTTAGTTTCATGAAACTTGCTGCAATATACCCGCCCCCCTCATCGGCAATTTACACACTAACTCCATGGCCAAGGGCGTTCCCGGAACCATTTTGTGATGACATATTTGGTTCCCTGCCGCACTTTCATTCCGTGATGGAGAGTCAGGTCATTAATGCTGCCATCAGCTTGCAGATTATTCCAGCACAATAAATTGCCGGTCTTTGGCGCGAACTTCTTGTTGAGTTTTACAAAACGCGTTGCACCACCTGCGCCGGGTTCATTCAAATAGATCATGAATGTCCAGGTGCGTTGACCGGATTCGGAGCAGAATTTTTTGAAATCCTGCCCATGTGGATCAAAGAAATCGGTATGGGATTTGAACTCCTGCCCCTCGGCATAGCGTTGTCCTTGCAAGGGTTCGCCGAAAGCAGGGTCGATATTGGCAAACTCGCATATTTTTGCGTCTATTTCCGCAACAAAACTATCCTTATGATCCAGATCGCATGTTTCACTGGTCCGGAAATAATCGTCGCCATTCGCATCTGCAATTGTCGAAGGTCGGCGGTTTACATCAATCCTTTGGATCAATTCGTGACATTCGTCCTCGTTGAGAAAGCTTTTCAACTGACATATCTCAACTTGCTTGCTCGGATACCGTTGCACTTTGCCCAGAGCCAACAGATAGTCGGCGGTAGTGGTGTTATTATCTGTCATAAACGAGCCTGAATTCACTCCTGGTGTGCAAAGGTCAGATTAAATGAAAATCCACATGCTGCAACCGCTCTTTGCGGGTCGGTATAATGCGGATATAGAGCGACGTAGATGGCAGACTTAAACCTCAATCGCGGCAATAGCATTACAGGCCAAGCCGGTTTTACGCTGGTCGAGATGATGGTTGCGCTATTTGTGTTTTCGCTTCTTTCGGTTGCGGGCGTCGCGCTTTTGCGGGGAGCGGTTAACAGTAACGAGGTTACCGACGCGAAGCTTAGCGATATGGCGCAGATGCAGCGTCTGATTTCCTTACTCGAAACAGATTTGAGCCAGGCGCTCCCCCGACCTTATCGCGACGAGAGCGGTGAACAAGTGGCGGCCTTTGCCAGTGAAACCGGAAACAGTGAGCGAGGCGTGCTGTCTTTTACGCGCGGCGGGCAAAGCAATATCAACAATAAGCCGCGGTCCAATATGGTGCGCGTGTCTTATCAGGTGAATGATGGCGAGCTTCAACGGCTGCAATATGAGATGATTGATGGTGGTTCGATCAGCCAACCGGCTATATTGCTGGACGGCATCAGCGGGCTTGAGCTGCGTTTTCGCGACAAACGCGGGCAGTGGGTGAGTGACTGGCAAACCGAACGACTCAGTGATCTTCCGCGCGCG
>JADMKQ010000034.1 GCA_015478735.1 Sphingorhabdus sp.
AGCTGTGCCGCCGCGGGGCAGTGTGCTGTGGCGGATGTTCGGCAAGAAACCAAAGTCACCGCGCGGGGTTTACATGTGGGGCGGTGTCGGACGCGGCAAATCCATGTTGATGGATCTGTTTTACGACAGCCTTCAGATCAACCGCAAGAAACGCGCGCATTTTCATGAGTTCATGCTGGATGTCCATGCGCGGCTGAATGAAGAGCGCAAGAAGGAGCAGGGCGATCCGGTGTTGCCGGTTGTCGCCGCGCTGGCCGCAGAGGCGCGCTTCCTTGCGTTTGACGAAATGGTGGTCAACAACAGCGCCGATGCGATGATCATGTCGCGGCTGTTTACCGGGCTGGTCGAAGCGGGCGTGACATTGGTAGCGACCTCCAACCGGCCGCCTGCCGACCTTTACAAAGACGGGCTTAACCGGGAGCATTTCCTTCCTTTCATCAGCTTGCTGCAAAATCGGCTCGATGTCATTTCGCTCAACGGTCCGACCGATTACCGGCGCGAGCGGCTGGGCGGCATGGCGTTGTGGCATGTTCCCAATGGCGAGGCGGCAACCAAGGCGCTGAGCGAGGCTTTTTTCCGCCTGACCGATTATCCGCCGGAAGATCGTGACCATGTGCCGACCGAGGAATTGGCGGTGCAGGGCGGGCGCAGCCTGCATGTGCCAAAGTCGCTGAAAGGCGTTGCGGTATTTTCCTTCAAGCGATTGTGCGGACAGCCACGCGGCGCGTCGGATTATCTCGCCATTGCACGGCATTTCCACAGCGTAATCATTGTTGGTATTCCGGTGCTTTCCAAGGAAAACCGCAACGAAGCGGCGCGGTTTGTGACGTTGATCGACGCGCTGTATGAATATCGGGTCAAGCTGCTCGCCAGTGCGGACGCGCAGCCCGATGCCTTATATCCGGAAGGGGATGGTTCTTTCGAGTTTGAGCGCACGGCATCGCGCTTGATGGAAATGCAGTCCGATGACTATCTGGCGCTCGGCCATGGTGAGGCGGACAGGGTTTCTAAATAGGGTTCCTTTCTGCTGTAATTGCGGACTTATAATAAGGCCAGACTGTCATGATCCAGCGCCATTTGTGCGGGACGCTCGGCCATTAGGGCGAACATTTCATCCCCGCGCTCGGTCTGCTCGACATGGATCGAGGCGTTGATGGCCATGATGAAACCGGAAAAAGCAGAACGCCTGTAGTCCTTCCAGAATTGCGCCTCATCCTGATCAATGCCGCGTGCCCGTAGCTGCGCCAGGTAATCGCTAACCAGCCCTTTCTCCGCCGCTGCGCGCTCCGCTGGATTCGCAAAGCTGGTCCCGATCAGATAGGCTATATCATTCGCGCCATTGCCCAGCGATGTCGTCTGCCAGTCAACCAGAATGGCTCTCTCTCCGCTGTCATCGAACAGAATATTATCGAGCCGCATATCGCCATGGGTGATACAGGGCGCGAGGGCGGTGCTGGCTGGCGCTGCGTCGATGTAAGAGCCGAGCTTCGCAATAAGTTCAGCGCCCATATCGAGTATATCCTTGCTCAGCCTGTCCGCAAACCGCTGGCAGAACTGGGGATAGATGGCTGGCAGGGACTGGCGCAGATAATCGCTATTCCCTTTGCTGTGGAGCAACCAGCTATATTGATCGAGCGTGCCCGATGCGGGTCGATAGCTGTGGAGGGCAGCGGCTTCACAGATGGTGGATCGCACCTGTGTCAGCGTCGCGCCGGCCAGTTGGTCACCCTGGCTGGCCGGGGCCATGTCTTCCAGCATCAGGACGAATTGCGTTTCATCCTCCCCGATGGCGGCGTGATAGCTTTTCGGGCATCCGACATCCGAGTCGCCAGCAACATCGCGGTACCAGCCGATTTCCATATCATAGAGGTGGAACAATGCTGCGGCCCCGCGGCTGACCGGATCGGCGCTGGGGCATTTGGCAATGAAGCTGGCGGGATAGCCCTCTTCCTGCCATTCGCAGGTGAAGCGGAAGCTGTCACAAACCTGTCCGGTGCCGACGGGCTTGTGGGTCAGCGATTGCAGCGCCCCCGATGGCGCACCCAGTATTTTCTCGACCCAGCGCGGGTCAAATTCTTCCGGTCGGAGCGGGAAACCGGTGCTCATTCGTGCGGGTGCAGCAGGTCGGTCAGCCCGCTGGTCTTATGGGGGCCGACAAATAATTGCTCGACAACGCCAATCCCTTCATGGCGTTCCTTGCCGCTGGTCAGAACGGCGTCGCCAAGCGCCTGAATATGGATATAGAGCATGTCATTGTCCGGCACATTATCGAGGTCGATCACGTCATAGCCGGTTTCGAGCGGCCCGTGATCGATGCCGTGACCCCAGACCGGGTGCATATAGCCAAGACCGGACATATAAAATGTCCGCGTGGCATCGCCGGTGCGCGGGGTGACGGATAACGTGCCGTCGCCGGTTTGCAGGTCGAGCTGTTTGATCCGCCGGGTTCCGGCATGGTAGCTGAGATCAATGGCGGCGGGGTCAAACTCCTGCCGGTTGCCGCTTATCGCATCGACCACGCCGCGCCGGTTCCATGCTATTCCTTTGCCGTCATCATTGCTGTGGAAGAAACAGGCGTGATGGTCGAAATTGAGCGGCGTCCACAGCCACCAGAATTGCGGTAAAGCGCCTGCTGGCGGAGGCTGCGATTCCGGAGCGCCCACCGGGCGGATGCCCCAGCTTCGGTCGCGGGTTCCGCGATGCGTTTCGGGGGAGAGGGTGATGGCCTGTCCTTCCACCTCTATATTGCCGGACCAGCCGCCATTTTGCGTGAGCCGGGTATAGTCCATGACGAGGCGCGGCCCATCGCGGCGGATGAAGCGCGGCTCCTCGATCGGAACATGGCGGGCGGTGAAGCTGATATCGGCTGTGATCGGACAGCTTGGCTCGCTGGCGGTTCCCTTTACCTCGTCATTGATGATGAGGCGGATGACCTGTAACGGCTCGACAATCTCGATGGTGATCGGCCCGATATTCAGGTCCAGCCGTTCGCTGCCCATGCGTTTGGATGCGCGCAGATTGTGCTGCTTGCCGCCAATCGACACGCAAAAGGCCGCGTCCATGATGTCGAGTTGTGGATAGACGCCCAGCGCGGCAGCGAAAAAGATGCTGCCGTCTGCGCTATAGCCGTTAAAGAAATAGCGGTCGTAAAAATTGCGGTTGCCGCCTGACACTGCCATCGGTTCCGGCGTCTGGTGCAACGGATATTCGTCGCCTTTGCTCAGCATGTATAAAGCCCTCTTCTAAAGCATTTTATTTTTCTTCATCATGGCAAGCGGCTCCGGCAATGGCAAAGCAAAAATATACAGGAGAGGTCAAAGTTCACAAAGTTCACACCAAGGAACCGCCGTTTTCCGCCAAATCCTGTTTTAATTAAGAGCTTAACTAATTTCTGGTTCGGACTTTCGGCCAAGCGGGCATTTGCGACCAGAAAGTGCACTGGAATAACGGCGAGAATCGGGTGCGCGGGATATTCAGGGATGAGAAAGAGCGGGTCAGTGAAACAAGGGCGGATTATCATAAAGACAATAGTGTAGGACAGCGATTTCTGGCTGACCGGTATTGTGACTAGTCGCCGGAAATCGAACGTAGCACTTGTGAAAGCGGGATTAGAGCCGTGTGGCCGTTACGGCTAGCGGTAATGAGAGGCATTATTGCTATCGCAAACCATTTGCAAAGATAGCTGGAAAAATGGTGTTTTCAGCGGTTGAAATTGCTTTTGGATAAGCCTATCCGATGAATACGTTTATCTACGAATCTGTTTTCAGGAGAAAATTCTCGATGGCCCGTAATAAAATCGCGCTGATTGGCGCAGGTATGATCGGCGGCACGCTTGCCCATCTCGCAGCTTCCAAAGAACTGGGCGATGTCGTCCTGTTCGATATTGCCGAAGGGATGCCAGCCGGTAAGGCGCTGGATCTGTCTCAAGCCGGGCCGGTTGAAGGATTTGACAGCAATCTTAAAGGCACAAGCGATTATGCCGATATTGCGGGCGCTGATGTGGTTATCGTAACCGCCGGTATTCCGCGCAAGCCCGGTATGAGCCGCGACGACTTGCTCGGCATCAACCTGAAAGTCATGAAATCCGTGGGCGAGGGTATCAAGGCCAATGCGCCGGATGCTTTTGTTATCTGCATCACCAACCCGCTCGACGCGATGGTGTGGGCGCTGCGCGAATTTTCCGGTTTGCCGCATAACAAGGTTGTCGGCATGGCCGGCGTTCTGGACAGTGCGCGTTTCCGCCACTTCCTTGCCGACGAATTCAATGTGTCGGTCGAAGATGTCACTGCGTTCGTTCTGGGCGGCCACGGCGATACGATGGTTCCGGTTCCTGCTTATTCAACAGTCGCTGGTATCCCGATTCCTGATCTGGTCAAAATGGGCTGGACCACGCAGGAAAAAATCGACGCGATCGTTCAGCGCACCCGTTCGGGCGGCGGCGAGATTGTCGGACTGCTGGGCAATGGCTCGGCTTATTATGCTCCGGCAACAAGCGCGATCATGATGGCGGAAAGCTATCTCAAGGACAAACGCCGCGTGCTTCCTGCTGCAGCGCACCTGACCGGCGAATATGGCGTTGATGACCTTTATGTCGGCGTGCCGTGCATCATCGGCAAAGACGGCGTTGAAAAAGTCATCCAGATCGAACTGAGCGAAGAAGCGCAGGGCAATTTCGACCTGTCCGTCGACGCGGTAAAAGAACTGCTGGAAGCATGTAAGGCTCTGGACCCCAGCCTTGCTTAAAGCTAGCCTAGCTTAAAGATAATCAAGCGTTCCGGCCTTAGGTTTAAGTTATAACTGCCGGGATGCCGAAGGAGACAAGAATCTTATGTCCATTTTAATCGACAAGAATACCAAAGTTATTACCCAGGGCATGACCGGCAATACCGGCACATTCCACACGGAACAGGCTTTGGCTTATGGCACGCAGATGGTTGCGGGCGTTACGCCGGGTAAGGGCGGAACAACCCATATCGGTCTGCCCAACTATAATACGGTTGCCGAAGCGAAGGAAGCGACCGGCGCGACTGCCAGCGTGGTGTATGTTCCACCGCCATTCGCAGCCGATTCGATCCTCGAAGCCATTGATGCCGAGATTGAACTGATCGTTGCGATTACCGAAGGTGTTCCGGTGCTCGACATGGTGCGGGTGAAACGCGCGCTGCAAGGCTCCAAGTCACGGCTCATCGGCCCGAACTGCCCCGGCGTTCTGACCCCCGATGAATGCAAGATCGGCATCATGCCCGGTAATATCTTCAAAAAAGGTTCGGTCGGTGTTGTTTCACGCTCCGGCACGCTCACCTATGAAGCGGTGCACCAGACCACGGCGGTTGGCCTTGGCCAGACCACGGCGGTCGGCATTGGCGGTGATCCGGTCAACGGCACCAACTTTATCGACGTTCTGGAACTCTTCCTTGCCGATGATGAAACCAAGTCGATCATCATGATCGGTGAAATCGGCGGCAGCGCAGAAGAAGAAGCGGCGCAGTTTATCGCTGATGAAGCGAAGCGCGGCCGCAGTAAGCCAATGGTTGGCTTCATTGCTGGTCTTACGGCTCCTCCGGGCCGCCGCATGGGCCATGCCGGTGCGATTGTTTCGGGCGGCCAGGGCGGCGCGGAAGACAAGATCGCTGCGATGGAAGCGGCCGGCATTCGCGTGTCACCAAGCCCTTCAGAGCTTGGCACGACACTCGACGCATTGCTGAAAGAAACAGTCTAGATTGTTTGACCCTCTGCCTGAGCAGGGGGTCAAAACCCTCTCCCCAAGGAAAAGATCATGGGACTTGAAGGTCAGGAATTTGTAGGTAGCCCCGAAAAAGAAGCGGGGCCAAGTTGGCAGAAAAAGCATTGGCCGATTGATAATGCGGATGAACTGATCAGCGCGCTCGATCCCACGAAAATGGGCGTCGAGATCAAGGCCGCTGCAGAAAAATCCGGCAAGTCCATGTCCGATGCCGAAGTGGCGGATGCAGCGGAAAACTCCATCCGTGCGATGATGCTGATCCGCACCTACCGGGTGCGCGGGCATCTGGGCGCGAATCTTGATCCTTTAGGCATTTCCAAGCTCGACGAGCCTGCGGACTTGACCCCCGAATTTCACGGCATAACGCCGGACGAGATGGACAAGCCTGTCTATCTGGGCGGTGTGCTGGGCTTTGAAACCGCCTCCATCCGCGAGATCGAAGCGGTGCTGCGCGCCAATTATTGCGGCCCGGTCGGCCTTGAATATATGCATATTGCCGATGTTGAAGAACGGCGCTTTTTGCAGGACCGTTTTGAAGGCAAGGATGCCGAGATCCACTTTACGCCGGAAGGCAAAAAGGCGATCCTCAACAAGGTGATCGAGGGCGAGGAATATGAAAATTTCCTCGGCAAGAAATATGTCGGGACCAAGCGTTTCGGCCTTGATGGCGGCGAATCGATGCTGCCTGCGCTCGAAAATATCATCAAATATGGTGGTCAGGCGGGCGTGCGCGATATTGTTTACGGCATGGCGCACCGCGGACGTTTGAACATTCTCGCCAACGTGATGGCAAAGCCTTACAAAACGATCTTCCACGAATTTCACGGCGGTTCGGCCAACCCCGATGATGTCGGCGGTTCGGGCGATGTGAAATATCACCTCGGAACCTCCACCGACCGCGAATTTGACGGTATCAATGTGCACATGAGCCTTGTGCCCAACCCTTCGCACCTTGAAGCGGTTGACCCGGTTGTTCTCGGCAAGGTCCGCGCGCAGCAGGTTGCCCGTGATGATCTGGAAAAGCACGATCAGG
>JADMKQ010000035.1 GCA_015478735.1 Sphingorhabdus sp.
GCCACCGTTTCGCCGGGCGATACGGTGAGCGAGAAATTCTTGAGCGCGGCTGTATCTTGCCGCGTCGGGTAGGCGAAGCTGACATTATCAAACGAAATCTGGCCCCGCGGCGGCTCTGGCAACGCAATGGGGTTGGCGGGAGCCGCAATGCCGGGCTGCTCCGACAGCAATTCTGCCAGCCGTCCGGCCGCACCCGCTCCGCGAAGCAGGTCGCCATAAACCTCTGTCAAAGCGCCAAAGGAACCCGCAACCAGACCGCCGGTCAGCACGAACGCAGCGATTGTGCCGCCCGAAATGCTGCCATCCGCCACGCCCAGCGCGCCGCGCCACATCAACAGGGTGATGCCGGTGAACACCAGCGCAATAACCACGGCCGTCAAAGCAGCGCGCAATAATATCCGGCGCTTGGCCGTGTCGAACGTGCTTTCGACCGCCTGGCCAAATCTCTCATGCTCGCGCTGTTCCTGCCCGAATGCCTGAACCACCTTCATTGCGCCCAAAGTTTCGGAGATCATTGCGCCCACATCGGCAACGCGGTCCTGGCTGGAGCGCGACACATTGGTTAGCTTGCGGCCAATGAACACGATCGGCAGAATGACAATAGGTATGCCCAGCAGCAACCCGGCGGTCAGCGTGGGTGCCAGCGTGAACAGGAAGATAATCCCGCCAATGCCGATAACGATATTACGCAGCGCAACCGATACGGTGGTGCCGACAATCTGCTCGATAATCGCGGTATCCGATGTCATCCGCGAAGCAATTTCCGATGGCCGGTTCTCTTCAAAAAAGCCGGGAGCAAGCCGCAGCAGGTTGCGCTGAACCGCCAGCCGGATATCCGCCACCACGCGCTCCCCCAGCCAGCTTACAAAATAAAATCGGAAAGCCGTGGCAATGGCCAAAATCCCGACAATCACCAGAAGCGTCTGGAAATAGGGCGCAATATCGCCGCCGCCCGATGCAAAGCCTTCATCGACAATCGATTTGAAACCCCAGGGAATCGCCAGTGTAGCAAGTGCCGCAAATAGAAGGGCGAGCGCGGCAAAAAGTATCTGTTTCGGGTAACAAATGGCCCGGTCCCACACCATCCGCAAATTGCCAATTTTCTTCAGCGACTGCTTCTCAACTGGAGATATTTCATCTTCGGGGGCGTCGTCGCTGGTATTTTCGATGGCATTTTCACTCATAAAATAAGCCCCTAGCAGCCTGATCTGTGGGTCACAATCCTGTTGGCAACCACAAGCTGCTTGCCAATATTGCACGTTATGAAACCGGCTTTGCCTACATAGGCTTTAATTGCGCGATGCCAAGACAGTTTTGCTTTATGCACTCGCCGCACGAGCATCCGAACTTTGCTGCACTATGCGCGGCAAGCCACTGGTAAGATGATGTAAAATCCCTTAAGAACCGATATATTCGGCGCTTTTCCGCTGAACGATTCGCTCTGAAAGTCAAAAAACAGATCAGGGCATTAGGGGCTAGGAGGATTATATCGGTGAACCAGATCGCATCAAACGGACAATTGCGAATGTCACTGTTACGCTGGATGTTATTCGTCGTTCCGGTGGTGGTTTTACTGGGCTTCCTGTCCGGCCAGATCGCTGGATCGACCGAAGATAACCGCTGGTTTCAGGCGCTGGTAAAACCTGACCTGATGCCGCCCGGATGGGCATTCGGTGCCGCCTGGACGGTGCTTTATATCCTTATGGGTATTGCCTTTGCGATGATATTGCACGCACGCGGCGCGCCGTTACGCGGCCTCGCTATCGCGTTATTTATAATCCAGTTCATATTAAACCTGCTCTGGTCGCCGCTCTTTTTCGGTATGCACCAGGCAACAACCGCATTCTGGCTGCTCATCGCGATTTTTGTTTCCGCTTTTGTCACCACCATGGTTTTCGGGCGCGTTCGCAAAGCCGCGGCTTTGTTGATGATCCCCTATCTCGCGTGGCTGTGTTTCGCCGGAATATTGAACAAACAGATTGTCGAATTGAATCCGGGATCGGAAACTCTTGTTGTGCCGGCTGTGACTTCCCAGATATAGGCGGAGATAAAGGGCCGGAAAGCCTGATCCCCAGACGGAGTATATGACATGCAGAGCCAGAACAGATTTTTTGACGACCTTTCCAAAGTGCTGAACGGCCTTGCGGGCACCGTGGCCGGGGTAGGGCGCGAAGCCGAGGCCGGCGCGCGGGAGCGTGCCAAGGAATGGTTCGGCGGCATGGATTTCGTCTCACGCGAAGAATTTGAAGCGGTGAAGGAAATGGCAGCCAAGGCCCGTGCGGAAGCAGATGCGCTGAAAAAACGCGTCGATGCGCTGGAAAAAGCCACTGGAACTTCAGCGCCCAAAGCTAGTGCAGCGAAACCGGCAGCGCGTAAGCCTGCGGCGAAGAAACCCGCCGCCAAGCCAGCGGATAAGACACCGCCATCGACCGGGGAGTGATCTCCTTTTTGGTAACCGTCATCAGGTAGAGTTTGTCATTCCCGCGCAGGCGGGAATCCAGCTTACTTCTGCAAGGTCTAGATAGCTGGATTCCCGCCTGCGCGGGAATGTACGGTGATGGTGCGGCAAAGAAGGACGTCAGCGATTGGATGATCCTTCAGCGTTAGGCCCACCCACCACACACCCCGATTATCCACAATCTTCCCACAAACAATCTGGACACAGGCTCTGCTTCGCTTGCCCTGCGGAATGCGCTGGGCCACTAAGGCATCGAGAGACGCAGAAGCGCCGGGCGTCTGATTTTTGGCCCGTGCAAATGATTTGGAGCCGCTATGCTGGACGATATTTGGTCTGAGCTTGACATGGAAGAAGCGCCGCCAGTGGATATGCTGGTCGCTTTTTTTGAAGCGCGTGGCTGGGCAGTCAATCATGTCAGCGACGAAGAAATCTCGGTATCGATAAAAGGCAACTGGACCAGCTATCAGTTGCGCGCCGTGTGGCGGAACGAAGACCATGTGCTGCAACTTCTCTTGTTGCCGCAGCTTCACGTCCCCGATGACAAGAAATCCGCCATTTACGAAACGCTGGGGCTGATAAATGAACAGCTCTGGCTGGGTCATTTTGACTTCTGGTCCACCGACAATATATTGCTGTTCCGCCATGCCATCATGCTGGGCGGCAGCGGGATGCTCGGTCTGGATCAGGCACAGGCGATCGTCGATATGGCGATTGACGAATGGGAGCGGTTTTACCCCGTTTTCCAGTTTGTCCTGTGGAGCGACAAAAGCCCGCAAGACGCGATTGCCCATGCGATGATAGACATCCAGGGCGAGGCATAACGCTGTCAGGCAGTTTGGTTGAACAGCTTTTTTACGTTAAACCCTGAGCTTGTCGAAGGGTGTTTAGTCTTGACGCTGCGCTTAATCTGGAGACGGTTTTCGACAGGCTCAGGGCTAATGTTTGTTCCATAGGATAGCCGCAAGGCACGAAAGGAAATAATATGATCGCAGAGGGCTTTAACAATATCTGGTTTATCGGATGCGGCAATATGGGCGGCGCGATCCTGAAAGCCTGGCTGGATCAGGGGCTTGATGCGGGCCGGGTGACGGTGATTAAGCCCCATCAATCTGCGCTGCCCGGCGGTCTGCAATCGCAGCCCGATTATCCCGATGGCCCGGCGCCCGATCTGGTCATGCTGGCGATGAAGCCCTATCAGTTGCAGGATGTGGCAAAGGATCTCGCGCCGCTGGTGGCCGGTAACACGCATATCGTGTCTGTGCTCGCCGGCACCGAAATCGACATGCTGCGCCGCGCGTTTCCGAATTCTGGCAAGATCATCCGCCTGATGCCCAATATGGCGGTGACGGTCGCGAAATCGCCGATGATCCTGATTTCCGAGGGCGATGACGCGGGGCTGAAGCAAAAGATGAACCAGCTTTTCTCCCCGCTCGGCCCGCCCGAATGGCTGGAGGATGAAGGGCAGATGCATATCGCAACCGCTTTGTCAGGCTCCGGCCCCGCTTTCGTGTTCCGCTTCATCGATGCACTGGCAGCTTCCGCGGGGGATCTGGGCATGGACAAAGCGCAAGCGGCGCGGATGGCGCTGGCCATGGTGGACGGCGCGGCAACGCTGGCCGTGGCATCCGATGTCAGCCCCGGCGTGCTGGCGGATCAGGTCGCCAGTCCCAATGGTGTGACCCGCAAAGGGCTGGACGTGCTGGACGCCGACGGGCGCGTTAATGCACTGCTGCGCGATGTGTTGAAAGCCGCGATGAACCGCAACCGCGAAATGGCCGAGGAAGCGAAAGGGTAGGGGGGCTATCTCTACCCACCACTGTCATTCCCGCCTGCGCGGGAATGACAATGTTACATAAATTCAAGACCGTCAAAGAACGCTGTCCTACACATCATGGGCTGTGATAAAGACCCACCCGGTTCTTTCTCAATTCTGAATAATCTTGCCATCCCCGGCCTGCAATTTCCTGCACGTTCGCGGAGGAAAATATGTGCAAATCCTACAAATGGCCATTTACAGTTTTTGGGGGAAATCAAACGTTCCTTGGTGTGAACTTTGTGAACTTTGAAAAAATTTAGCCCTGATCTTCTAGCCCTTGTCTTTACGCAGATCGAAAACCATCTGCCGGTCGGCTTCGGGGATCAATCCTTCCAGCACATGCCAGAAACCCGAAACGGATTCCTGCCCGGCAGTTACATAAGCGGCCGAAAGGCGCGTGCGTAGCTGTGTGAATAGTTCCGCTTCCAGCTCCATGCCCTTGTCCGTCAATCGCAACAATTTCTGGCGGCGGTCGACTGCCCCGGTTTTGGTCACGACCAGTTCGCGCTCGTGCAATTCTTTGAGCACCCGGCCCAAGGACTGTTTGGTAATCGCCAGCAAACGCAGCAATTCGCCCACCGTCAGATCGGGTTGGCGCGCAATGAAATAAAGCGCCCGGTGATGCGCGCGGCCCAACCCTTGCTTCACCAGCTCTTTATCAATAGCATTGGTCAGACGGGTATAGCCGAAATAAAGCAGCTCTATCCCGCGGCGAACCTCGTCTTCGCGAAGGAAAAGCGGTGATGCGCCGGTAGAGGCAGAGGGACGAGATAAGTCAGACATGTTGACATATCTTGACATGGTGTTTCAGGGATTGCAAGATAATCCCGACCCCGAATCTTCCAATTATATTCCAACCTGTGGAGCGAAAGTAACCGGATATGGCACATGACGACAGCCTTGAATTTCTAGTCGAAAAGCACAGCGCACCGGTCCCGGCGGAAGAGCGGACGCGGGTTTTGATGGACCCGGGTTTTGGTAAATTATTCACCGATCACATGGTGACGATTCGCTATAGTGAAGACAAAGGCTGGCATGATGCCAGGGTGCAGGCGCGTGCGCCGATCCCGATGGACCCGGCATCTTCGGTCCTGCATTATGCGCAGGAAATATTTGAAGGCATGAAGGCGTACCGGCTTGCTGATGGCACAACGGCTTTGTTCCGGCCCGAACAAAATGCCCGTCGCTTTAATGCTTCTGCCCGGCGGATGGCGATGCCTGAACTGCCCGAAGAGGTATTTTTGAAATCGGTTGAAAGCCTGGTTGAAATTGATCGTGACTGGCTTCCTTCGGTCGAAGGCGGTTCGCTTTACCTGCGGCCTTTCATGTTCGCCAGCGAAGTGTTCCTGGGCGTCCGTCCGGCCAAGGAGTATCTCTACATGGTGATCGCATCGCCGGTTGGTGCCTATTTCAAAGCGGGGGCTTCGGCCATCACGATCTGGGTGTCCGAACATTATAGCCGCGCTGCACCGGGCGGCACGGGGGCGGCCAAATGCGGCGGCAATTATGCCGCGAGTCTGGTCGCACAGGCAGAAGCCATCGAACAGGATTGCGATCAGGTCGTGTTCCTTGATGCCGCAGAGCACCGCTGGGTAGAGGAACTGGGCGGCATGAACCTGTTTTTCGTGATGGATGACGGCCGCTTGATAACGCCGCCGCTCACTGGCACGATCCTGCCCGGAATCACGCGGGAATCGATCATCGCTCTCGCCCGTGAAGAGGGGCTGGAAGTCAGCGAAGAGCCATATTCGATCGAACAGTGGCGCGACGATGCAGCCAGCGGAAAATTAAGGGAAACCTTCGCTTGCGGCACTGCGGCTGTGGTAACGGCGGTGGGGACCGTCCGCTCTTCAAACGGCGATTTCACGATTGGCAGCGGCGGACCCGGCCAGCTTACCGAAAAGCTGCGTATGCGTCTGGTGGACATTCAGCGCGGCCTTGCCGAGGACGAGCATGGCTGGGTCAAACGATTATTCTAAAATTGTTCTGAAATAAGCTGCAACTGCCTCTTGCCCCCTTGGGGGAAGTTGGATATTAGGCCCCTTCGCTGATGATTGCGGGGCCGGATATCGGGCCGCAAACTGGAGCTGGGGCCGGGTCAATATACCGGCCAAAATATTGGGGTGTCGCCAAGTGGTAAGGCAGCGGCTTTTGATGCCGCCATGCGCAGGTTCGAATCCTGCCACCCCAGCCACCTTTTGAAAATCGTAGGCTTAGGGGTGCTCGGCTTATACCGCCGCTGCCACAACGTCCCTATGCCGCCGCGTTGCGATCCACATGCCCAGACCAATGCAAGCAATCTGGACCACCCAGAACGCAGCCGTAAAAGGGAAGGTATTCCCGAATGCGATCCGCGCGGCAAAGGTCAGGATCAGCGCAACCGGCGTGCCGACAATGACGCCGTTCCATGCCCCTTTCAGGCGTGGCTCATCGATTCCCCGGCGGCGGCGCTTGCCTAGCCAGATATAGGTTCCCGTGGCG
>JADMKQ010000036.1 GCA_015478735.1 Sphingorhabdus sp.
TCGAACTTGGCGAGCATTCCGGCGTCGAAGCTGCCGGTGCCGGCGGCGATGGGGTTGCCGGAGATATTTCCTTCAGCGTCGATGGCACAGCCTCTCTTTTGGCTCCGGGGGTTACTTTATCGGCGCTCGCCATGGGCGGGCGCGGCGGAGATGCCATGTCCGAGCCTTTGACCGGGCAGCCAGCACTGCGGGCCGGCGATGGCGGTAATGCGGTCGGGGGCAGCGCTGTTTTCAACAATTTTGGTATTAATAACGCATTATCATTTGTGGAAGTCACGGCTGAAGCCACTGGCGGGGACGCAGGCAATGATCCTGAAGCTCCCGACCGCCAAGCTGGCCCGTTTGATCCCATCATTCCAGCGGTCGGCTATGTCGGCCAAACGGCCGGAAATGGCGGTAGCGGCACTGGCGGTATTGCAACGGTAAATCTGGGGCAGGATGATAGTAATATTGTGTCCTATCGGGTTAATGCCGATGGGTCCGGCGCCATGGGCGGCGGCGGCACTAGCGGGGGCATTGCCGGAAATGGCACCGGCGGGTCGGCGCTTCTGGCCCTTACAAATGCTTCTGTAGCATTAGGTGACCTGTCGATTAGCGCTGTCGGAACCGGCGGATCCGGCGGGATTGCAAACGCTATAAATGGCGATGGCGGCAATGGCGGTGATGGTATCGGCGGAAATGCCCGGCTCGATCTTTCCGGCCCCAATGTCGAACTGACCGTAAACAGCGACATTCTCCCGATATTCAGCGATGGCTATGGCGGCGCTGGCGCTGATGGTGCCAGTAATTCCGGCGGCGACGGCGGACAAGGCGGCAATGGCGGCCAAGCCACAGGCGGAACGTCGCAAATTGCTGTCCGGACCGGAGCAAATTTAATATTGGCAAGCGAAGCCTTCCAGCTATCCAGCGTAGGTTCTGGCGGACAGGGCGGACAAGGTGGCGGCACTTTTTCCAATACCAGCGGTAACGGCGGCAATGGCGGGCAAGCCACTGGCGGGACGTCCCGTTTACTGGCGCAAGGCGGCACGATAACCGGAAATAGCGTGACGATCGCCGCACTCGGACTAGGCGGCAGTGCCGGGGACGCAGGCGCAGTCGAACTGGTCAATGAAGGCACAAGCGGTGTTCGCGGTGTAGGCGGGTCCGGTGCTGGCGGAACAGCGATAATGGAAGTGCAGGAAGGCAGCCCCGGTATCATAACCCTTGGCGATACCGATATGACCGCCACTGGCTTTAACGGAAATGATGATGATATCCCAACCGGTCTTGGTGGCCGCATTGAAATTACCGATACATCAAGCGATCCGGCCGGATTGATCTCTCTCGCATCGCTGAATGCAGACGCGCAGGGCGGTGCGGGATCAGCCAGCGGATTCTTTATGTCCGGCAACAGCGGAACGACCGACGTTGCAGGGGATTTCATCGTCAATGTAGCCGGTGACGCTGTCTTTACCTTTGACGCTGACGGACAACTGAGCGTTGGCGGACTCATAGATATTGATACACCGCAAAACTTCATCATTACGCACACCAATCGTGCGCCAGGCTATGATTCCATCATTTCAGGTGATGATTTTACTGCCAGTGTCGGCGGCAATATCGACGGTCTCGCGGATTCCAGTTTGCGTTCCGGTGCCAATGTCGATTTCAGGGCAGATGGCAATATCGGTTTAACCGAACTTTATGCCGATGATAGCATATCATTGCTATCCGGCGGTGACATTAGCGGCGGTCTAGCAAACGCAACGAATGACATCCTGTTCTCATCGGTCAATGGCATCAGTTTCGGCAATATCGATGCAGGCGGCAACCTGGACCTGGTCACGGAGAGTGGCGATATTACCGGTGATATGGCCTCAGGGGCTTTGGGCATCAATATAGAGACACCCGGCCTCGTCACCATCGGATCACTGGATTCAACCGGCAACGTGAACGTCACAGGAGAGCAAGGGATAGAGCTACTGAGCCTGACCGGCGGCAGCGCGTTTCTTGCCGCCATTAATGGTGATGTTGCCGTGCGCGACAATGCCGAGCTTACAAATGGCCTGACTGTGCTCGGTAATAATATATTCCTGAGATCATCCGGAGATATGGAGATTGTTGCAGATGCTGTCGCGGGTAATATCGACATTGCATCAAGCGGAAACCTGCTGACTTACGGTCTGAGCGCGACAGGCGATATTCTGTTTTCCAGCACCGGCGGCTCGGTCACGATTCAGGAAGTTCCTGCTCAGGCGGGCGGCGATTTAACTATCAATGCAGCGACAGATGCTTTCATTGTAACAGGTGCAACAGCGGGCAATAGTCTGTCGATAACAGCGGGCAATTTGATCGCGCTTCAGGCACTGACGAGCGGGACGACAATCAACCTGTCATCAGCAGATATTGATATCGGCGCTTCCGGCCAGCTTGGCACATTCTCGCAGACCAATTCTGTTAACATTGAAAGCAACGGGACCAATCAGGCCATATTGGGCGGCACGGGAACATCCGGCGTGTTCAGCCTTTCCGAAGAGGAATTTGGCCGCATCCAGACAAATGAGAGTCTGTCCATTTACGTTCAGGGCACCGGCGCTGATACGGCCGATCTGGTTATCCAGGATTTGACCATACAGAGCGCTTCTGATCCCAGTGCAGGGCAAATAACGGTGGGGACGCTCGGCTTTGGCGGGGCGCTCAATATCGATTCCGGTCAATCCATACGCGTGGACGGCGACCTTAACCTCACCAATGCCGCTGATGGCACAAGCCTGAATATGACCGCGGTCAATGATATCCGGATCAATGCCAATGGCGGTGTGGTCCAGATTACCAACGCTAATGGTGACTTTGGCTCTGTCGGATCATTGTTGATGAGCGCACAGAATATCTACGCCATGACCGATCAGGCTTTTGACGATATTAACGGTCTTTCGCTTAGCGAGATTGATGAACGGCTGGGCGATAGTGACGGTATTGATAATGACGGCGGCCTGATCCGTGCTGGCTCTGCGCAGCTTTTTGTTAACGAAAACCTGTTCATCCAGAATAGCGCACCGGACGGTGACTTTGACAGCCGCCGCGGCTTTACGGTCGGTAGCCTTGTCGCTGGTTCCAGCACCGGTAACAATATCAACATCGTCATCAACGGCATTATTGACGGTGTAACCGGGGCCGACACGATTGAACTGACGACTATCGAGGGACAATTTGATGAGGCATCGACTATCAATGGCTGCCTGATCGCCGATCCGGCAAGTTGCGGTGCTCCTACTCCGACGCCTACTCCAACGCCGACACCCAATCCGAACCCCGAAACCCCTGTGATTGACCCGGTTCAGGATATTATTGAGGAACAAGTGGATTCTGGCGAAAGTGGTTCCTCCATCAATGGCCCGCTCCAGAATAACCTTATCGAGATCAAGGAAACGGACGAGTTTATCAATGATCCGTTGATAAACGCTCCCGTAACCGGGGCCGGTAATGACGACCTGTGGAGCGGGGCCGGAAATGGAGGTAATGACGATGATTGTGAAGAGGGCGGTACGGAATGCGAATAAGCCGGTTCTTCCGGTCAAAACACGCTAAAGGCTGCTCGATAAATTGATCTGTTGACCTTTTGTGCTGCAAGCCATTAGGCGGTTATCATGAACGAAATAACCGATAATATGTCAAGTGACTCCATCTCTTCCAAGCCGCTGATGCTGTTCAATAGCATGACGCGCAAACTGGAAGCTTTCACGCCGGTTCACGAAGGCGAAGCGCGTGTCTATACTTGCGGGCCTACGGTCTATAACTATCCCCATATCGGCAATATGCGGGCCTATGTTTTTGCCGATCTGCTGGGCAGGACCTTAAGCTGGAAAGGCTATAAGCTCACCCATGTCATCAACATCACCGATGTCGGGCATTTGACCGATGACGGCGATGCGGGTGAGGACAAGCTTGAGAAAGCGGCAGCCGAGCGTGCCCAGTCGATCTGGGACATCGCCAGACATTATACCGAGGCATATTGGGAAGATATAAAGGCGCTCAATATTCGCCAGCCTGCCCACTGGTCCATCGCAACCGACTATGTTCCGCAGATGATCGAATATGCCAAGGCGATTGCTGACAAGCATTGTTATGAACTGGATAGCGGCCTTTATTTCGATGTTTCCACCGTTGCCGACTATGGCAGGCTGGCGCGCGCCGCGACCGAGGACGGTGAAGGCCGGATCGAAGCCGTGGAAGGTAAGCGCAATGCCGCCGACTTTGCCATCTGGCGCAAAACGCCGGAGGGTGAAAGCCGCCAGATGGAATGGGACAGCCCGTGGGGTAAAGGTGCGCCGGGCTGGCATCTGGAATGTTCCGTCATGTCGGAAGCGTTGCTCGGCCTGCCATTTGATATTCATACCGGCGGGATCGACCACCGCGAGATCCATCACCCCAATGAAATAGCCCAGAACCAGGCGCATAGCGGCTGCGACCACAGCGGCGCACAATTCTGGATGCACAATAATTTCCTGATCGACCGCTCGGGTAAAATGTCAAAGTCATCAGGGGAGTTTTTGCGCCTTCAACTGCTTATCGACAAAGGGATCCATCCCCTCGCCTACCGGTTGATGTGTATGCAGGCCCATTATCGCAGCGAGCTGGAGTTTAGCTGGGACAACCTGATCGCCGCGCTCACCCGGCTGAAACGCATCGTCATGGGTGTCGAGCGATTGCAGGAGCGCCTTGCCACTGCCCAGGATGCGAAAGCGCCTCATCCCAAAATTGCCGAAATCCGTGACCAACTGAACGCAGCGATTAGTAATGACCTGAACAGCCCTCCGGTCATTCCGTTGCTGGAAGAATTGCTCTCGTTAAAGAAAATCGACGCGGCGCAGCGAATGGATTTGTTGCAGGAAATCGATTTGTTACTGGGTCTGAACCTTGGAAAGCTGACCAGAGTTGACTTGCGATTACCGCCCAAGTCAGTGTCCATTAGCGAAACTGAGATTGAACAAAAGCTGGATATGCGCCAACAATCCAAGATTGCCAAGGATTTTGCCGCCGCCGATGCGATCCGGGATGATCTTATGGCCCAGGGCGTCGAGTTGATGGACGGCGATCCTTTACGATGGGAATGGAGCATAAAGATATGAGTAAGCCGATTGCAGCAATGTCTTCCTTAGTCCGGCCAATGATTGAACCGCATTGTGATGATCTTGATGTCACCTGGTTCACCAGCACGGAAGAGGCTTTTGAAATTGCTCCTCATGCGGAAATCGGCTGGTTCGACCTCTATGATAAAGACAGGATGGCCAAATTGCTGTCCAGCGCGACCAAGCTCAAATGGCTGAACAGCATCTATGCCGGTTTAGAGCATTTCCCGCTCGCACAGCTCAAACAGCAAGGTACAATTCTCACCAACGGAGCAGGGCTAAACAGTTCCCCCATCGCCGAATTTGTAGTGATGGGTATGCTTGCTGCGGCCAAGCGGTCCGACAAACTATTCCAGCTTCAACAAGAACAGGAATGGCCGGAGCAAGCCCCCGGAACCACCGAACTAGCAGAGAGCAAGGCGCTCATCATCGGCTATGGCGGGATTGGCCAGCAGGTCGCCAAAAAACTGTCCGGTTTCGACATGACCGTAACGGCGGTGCGGAGAACAGCCAGCGATGATCCGGCTGGTATCGGGACAGAAGTGATCGGCACAGACGATTGGCGCGCGCGTATCGGGGAGTTTGACTGGGTCATCGTATCAGCACCGGCTACGTCTGAAACACAAAAACTGCTCGGCAAAGACGAGTTTGCCGCGATGAAGCCATCTGCATGGCTGGTCAATGTTGCCCGCGGGTCGCTGGTCGATCAGGACGCGCTGCTCGAAGCGTTGAACAGCAAGGCTATCGGCGGCGCGGTCCTCGACGTGACGGAGCCGGAGCCTTTGCCAAAGGGTGATCCGCTATGGACTGCGGATAATTGCATCATCACCATGCATAAGTCCGGTGTGGCGCAAACCCGTATGTTCCATCGCGCCGCAGACCGTTTCCTTGAAAACCTGAAACGCTACCGCAATGGCGACGAAATGATTGCCGCCGCTGATCTGGATCGCGGTTATTAAACTGGATTAAATTTTATTTTTTGAGTCGTGACTCAATGTAAAATTTAGCTTATCCAGCAGTGCTATAGGGGTAGGGATGGCTTTTCCCTTGGGAAAATCTGTTCCGTGGTCGTTACCATAATCTTTAATAATCACTGGTCCGCGAGATCAGGGAGAGGATTTTATATGACCAAAGCATCTGATTTATTCGTCCAATGCCTCGAAAATGAGGGGGTTGAATATCTTTTCGGCGTACCCGGCGAAGAAAATCTTGATATGCTCGACAGCCTGTCACGGTCAAAAAAAATCAAGTTCATCCTGACGCGCCACGAACAGGGCGCTGGCTTCATGGCCGCCACCTATGCCCGTCATACCGGCAAGACCGGCGTATGCATGGCGACGCTTGGCCCCGGCGCAACCAATCTTGTCACCGCCGCGGCTTATGCACAATTGGGCGGCATGCCGATCCTGATGGTCACAGGGCAAAAGCCAATCAAGAAATCCAAGCAAGGGCGTTTCCAGATTCTGGACGTCGTTGACATGATGGGGCCGATTACCAAGTTCACGCACCAGCTTGCCTCTGCGGACAATATCCCCAGCCGCGTGCGGGAAGCTTTCCGGCTCGCTGAAAAAGAAAAACCCGGCGCGACACATATCGAGTTTCCCGAAGACATTGCCGACGAACAGACCGATTCCGTGCC
>JADMKQ010000037.1 GCA_015478735.1 Sphingorhabdus sp.
ATTCCAGCGGCCATCTGCCACCAGCTTTGCAAGCACTTCCCGTCCCCATTGGGGCCATGATGATCGGGCTGGCTGCCAGTGCGGATTATATAATATTATCGGCTTGTCTTCGCTGAATAAATGACGGGTTGCCGTGAACTGGTGAAAAGCGGATTTCGCATAGCCAGTAATTTCCACCTGTTCGTCCGCCATGCCCAGATTGAGAAGCTCCTGACGGCGCTCTTCACTACAAACCAGGGCCTTGCGGGCGCAGAGCAGCCTTTTCCAGCGGCCATGGACTATTGGACCAGCGCCATGCAGTGTGTAAATAAAGGGCGGAACCTTGCGCATGAACCGGCGCAATATTTTTGGCAACCAGAGGCTGGTCTGCTCCGCCACGACAATTGCTTTATAACCAGAAACATAGGGGACAAGCGAGCGCAGCATGGGCAATTTGGGCGGCAATTTGATATTCTGCCCCAAAGCCGCTGATGGAATTTGCCGAAACAGGCGGGAACGACGCAAATATATATTGAAATATTGCCCGACATTCCAACTTTTCAGCAACGCCTCATGCGCCGACGTGCTGGTCCATATATCAATTTTCAGATCGGGCCGTGCCACAGCCAGTGCCTCGATAATGGGCCATAGATGCGGAATCAACAACGTCTCGCTTAGCCACAGAAATGCGATGTCCGCCTGCTCCTGATGAGCCTTGGCTTTTTTAATCCGCAAGGTCTTCTGGCCGATCTATTTCCTGCCACGTTCCGCCGTTAGTTTCTATCGCATGAACAGTCTGCAAGCCGGCGAGGCGGTTTATAATCTCGTGGTGATATTGCAAATGGCCATTGCTGCACGCCATCACCGCATCAAGCATCCGGCGATAGGCGCCGCCATCACTGCGGCCAAATATCACACCCAAAGACCGATGTGTCGCCACTTCCGGAGATAGGGTTTTTGCAACCGCGATGACCGAGCCGTCCCGCACTTTGACCAGCATGTCATCCTCAACATTTTCTGTCAGAGGTTCAACCAGAAGGCTGGTGCCCTGCTTTGCAGAAGCGGCAGCCTGAGCCAATATCTCAGCATCATAAACGGTGTCGCCATTCATCACCATATAATGGCTGTTCAGAAATTCGCGGGCAGCCATGACGCTGGCAATCGAACTGCTTTCGGCCCAATCGGGGTTGGCAATTGTGCGGACCTTCGTGTCATATTTATCGGCATTTTTGGCAATATGATCGGTGACCATTTCACCGCGATAGCCCGTCACGATGATAATTTCATCAAGGTCCAGCGGCAATAATGCTTCTATCTGGTGATCCAATATCGCCTTGCCACGGAATTCGATAAGGCATTTCGGCCTCTCCGACGTTAAGGGCAACAGGCGCGACCCCTTCCCAGCGTTTAATAATATGGCCTGTTTTGACATGGGTTTGTATCCGCAAAAATGATCAAATATGATGTACCGCGCTATATGGCTAGTCCCGAAAGTTCAACTGTGCGGTGAATTTGACCTGCGCCTCAAAGAAAATAGCGGAAAAACAGGAAGTCAGTCCGGGGGGGAGCGGTGATAATAGTTTATCGATCATGTTGGCAATTTGTCATTCTGGGGATAGGACTGCTACGGATAGAACCTGAAAATGCCCGTAAAAGCTCAATCCCTGAACCGCCAGTCATACTGGTCAGGTTGTTTATGCCAGTCATTGGCGTATCTCCCCGCGCATGGCTGAGGAGGCCGCCATCAAATCAGTGAAGCCCAGCGGTGAGCAAACCGGGATAAGGCGGATCATTACCAACACCGGCTGGTTGCTTGGTGGCAAAGGCTTTGGCGGGGTGCTCAGTATTTTCTATCTGGCCATTTTGACCAGAACCCTGGGCGTTACCGGTTTTGGCCAGTTTGCTCTTATAACCGGCGCGGCTCAGGCGATCATATTGATCGTTTCGTTCCAGACATGGCAAGTCGTTGTCCGTTTTGGCGCAGGCTACCTTGAAGGCGTGAAAAACCGGCAGAAATTTGGCCGGTTGGTTGGTCTATGCACCTTGCTCGACATGGCGGGCGCGATAGTGGGGTGCGTCATTGCCTATTTTGCCATGCGCTGGTTTGCTCCGCTTTTCGGTTGGGGTCCTGAACTGGCGCAAAGCGCGTTGATATTTGCACTCGTCGTGCTGCTTTCCATCAAGTCCACGCCCACCGGCATATTGCGTGTTGAGAACCGGTTCGACCTGACAGCTTATACGGAAGCGATTATTCCAATTGTCCGCCTGATCGGGACCATCATTGTGTGGCTTACGGAGCCAAGCCTGATAAATTTTCTGATCGTCTGGGCATTGTCAGAAGTCTTTAATGCAATCGGTTACTGGCTGTTCACTGCATGGCATAGCCGTGACATCATGTCCCCCCAGAACCTGTTTCGGGCCAGACAGGCTATGCGTGAAAATAAAGGGATTGGCGAATTTTTGATGATAACCAATCTGGGGTCGACCTTTGCCGGGCTGTCCCAGAATATGGCGCTGCTTATCATCGGATATTTTGTCGGTCCCACAGCAGCGGGCCTCTACCGCCTGGCCAGCCAACTCAGCATCGCAATGACCAAGATATCGGTACTCTTGTCACGGGCGATTTTTGCCGAAGTTAATCTGGTCCGCGCACAGCAAGGCATGGGAGCGATGAAAAACCTGTTCCATCAAGCCAGCCGGATGCTGTTCATCACCGGCGGAGCCGTCATCCTGATCGTGCTCATACTCGGCAAGCCGGCGATATATTTCATGTCGGGGACAGAGTTTTTGCCCGCCTATCCCTTACTCGTCCTGCTTGCGACAGCCGCTTCTATCGATCTTGCGGGCGCGATATATGAACCCACGTTATTGTCGGGCACTGGTGCGCGAACAGCGTTAAAATTACAGGCCCTCATTGCCGCGCTGTTCATCACCTTACTACTGTCCGGGCTGGAGCTTTACGGCGCAGTAGGCGCGGCAGGAGCGATGGTCGTGACGGCTATCATCCGTTTGCTATTGTTCGGAAGAGCAGCCCGGCGAAGTCTTGTAGAGGGTTAAGCACGCCCTGCGATAATTTGCTCAACCATCACGAGATCGCTTTCCTTATCAACATCAATACAGGCTTCGGCCTGGGTCATGGATACGATCTTTATATTCAGCCCGAGTTTCCTGCCCACTTTTGTTGCAAGCTGATCGATAGTCAGCATTCTGGTGACGGCAAGAAACAACAGCCAAGGTCCGAAAATCGTCAATATTTTCCAGCCCTTTTTCCGATCCTGTTCTACCGCAGCCCAATATTGCAATATCTGCCGCGCTTTGGGCGAGCCGAAATAAAACAGGTTCGCCCCGCTATATTGCCCCCCGCGCAGCTTTAGCCAGGTCCGCTGTGATGCAGGATAGCGCTGTAGCAATGTCTCTTTCTCAACAACCGCAATGGCAATATCCGCCGATCCGGCAGCGCTTAAAAAATCGCCGATCATCTGATCGCTGAGCAGCACGTTATCGGCCGTGGTGATCAGCACGGGGAAACGCATATCGCCGCGTTCCAAGACTCTATCCAGTGATGACGCAATGGTAGCAGAACTTGTTTCCGCTATCACGCGGTCATCGGATTTGAGCGCCTGTGTATCGGGATGTTCCCAGAAGGGCTCGAAATCCTGCGCCAACAGGTAAAGATTCCCGATTTTGCTGTGCTTTAACAAAGTCTCTGCAACCTGAGCGAGCATTGCTTTACCCGCCACCGGGATCAAGGCTTTGACAGCGATGCCGCGGCTTTTGGCCATCGGATCGCCGGCCGGACGGCTTCCTGCCATGATGAGCGCGCTGGTTGATGCCATTTCACGGCGATCATCCGACTCTTTCACAGAACGCGCCACTATTTGCGGCTTTCGAAAAAGGCGATCATGTCATCCAGCACCGGCCCTTTACCGCGAAAGGGTTTTGAAACGGCCATGATGATTTCAGCGTGATCCAGATTGTCATATTCTCGATATTGTGCAACGCCCCCGACTTCGCGCATTTTATCGCGCAATATCCGGCTGTTTCGCGGCTTCACTTGTGTATCATCAAGACCGGTCGCAAGCCAAAGTGGCGGAGCATCCGCACGAGCGAAATTTATCGGCTGAGTCATTGCCGGAAGATTATAGGCGCCAAAGCTATTCTTTGTCCTATCACTATCGAAGGGGTAAAAATCATAAGGTCCAGCCAAAGCCGCTACCCCCTTAATAAGGTCGGACGATTTACCCAGCCGTTCCAACCACTGCCGGTCAAGCGCCAGCATCACCACATTATAAGCACCAGCGGAATGTCCCGACAAGAATATCCGGTCCGGATCACCGCCCAAAGATGCAATATTATCATGAACCCACGCGACGGCTTTCGCACTATCTTGCAGAAAGGCGGGGAACTGGACGTCTGGATATAGCCTGTAATCGATAAGAACTGTCATATATCCGCGATGGGCAAAGGCACGGCCTGCAAATCCATATTCATCCTTGGACCCCGAGTCCCAGCCGCCGCCATGAATGAATATAACTACCGGAAGCGGTTTGCTTTCCGTATTTTTGGGTGACCAGATGTTAACCGCCAGCCCCAATTCATCATCATAAACCTGATTATCAACCAACAGTTTTGCATTTCCGTCACCCGGCAAAAGATTGTTGATCGTATCAAGCTGGCGCGGTGGCGATTGCGCGAAAAACCAATAGGCAAACCCAGCCATTGCCAATCCCAAGGCGCCAAAGATGATAAGCCATTTCATTCACAATGCCTTAGCCAGCGGATCAGATGCTGGCAATGGCACTGCTGCGATGGTCTTGTCCCTTGTCGAACTAGCAAATTGATGCGCCGCGAAACGCTAGAACAATCCAGCGACCCATGAATAAGCGCACCGTCTTTCACCGTCGCCAGCACTTTTATGCCCGCTATTCCGGCAAGATCAACCGTTAGCGGATTGGCATCAAAAAACACGAAATCAGCGTGCTTGCCGGGCGCGATGCTGCCTTTGTCATCATCTTCATGGATTTGCCATGCCGCCACCATTTTAATTCCGCGAATACGCACGGCGACCTTAAGCGACCATCTTCCGGGCTGGCAAGCATTGATGCTTTAAAGGATGAAGCAGACATTGGCTTACCTGACGCCCAAATAAAAAAGGCGGCCCGAAGACCGCCTTTTCGTAATTTCGATAATCGCTGGTTTAGCGTTTGGAGAACTGGAAGCTCTTACGCGCTTTTGCCCGACCGTATTTCTTACGTTCAACCTTACGGCTGTCACGGGTCAGGAAACCTGCCGATTTAACCGTGCTACGAAGCGCCGGTTCATATTTGGTCAGAGCCTGTGAGATGCCGTGCTTTACAGCGCCAGCCTGGCCAGACAGGCCGCCACCTTTAACCGTAACGTCAACATCATACTGGCCTTCACGATCGGTGATTGCAAAAACCTGGTTGATGACGAGGCGCAGCGTAGGACGTGCAAAATAGACTTCCTGATCGCGGCCATTGACGGTGATCTTGCCTTTGCCGGGTTTTACCCAAACGCGGGCGACCGCATCTTTACGGCGACCAGTTGCATAGGCACGGCCATATTGATCCAGCTCCTGCTCACGCAGTGGCATGGTGGATACCGGCGCTTCGGTTTCACTTGCGCCATCCGTCGCTGCAGGGGCGTTTACCACCGCGTCGCCAGCAATGTCTTTAAGATCAGCGAGATCGGTTTTTACGCCTTCTTTATTATCGGTCGCCATTATACGCTCACCTTGTTTTTGCGGTTCATGGAAGCCACATCGAGCGGCTGCGGGTTTTGGCCGGCATAAGGATGCTCGGTGCCATTGAAGAGGTGCAGGGCACGCATCTGGGCAAAGCCGAGCGGGCCTTTTGGAATCATGCGTTCAACCGCTTTTTCCAGAACACGCTCAGGAAACTGGCCTTCAAGCACTTTTTCCGCTGAACGTTCTTTCAAGCCGCCGGGGTGGCCGGTGTGCTTGTAATACATTTTCTGCTTGGTCTTGTTGCCGGTGAACTTCACTTTGCCAGCGTTGATAACGATGACATGGTCGCCGCAATCAACATGCGGGGTATAGCTTGGTTTATGCTTGCCGCGCAGGATGTTTGCAATGATCGAGGCAACGCGGCCAACAACCAGGTTTTCGGCATCAATAATATGCCATTTCTTTTCGACGTCTGCCGGTTTAATCGACTGCGTCTGTTTGGTGATAGCCTTCATGGGCTTAACTCCTTTTGGAGCTCTCCGTTATGGAGAGGGAACGAATCAATGTGATAAAAGCCGAGCAGATGCCCGGCCAAGTGAGGCGCTATTGGCTATATTTTCGCGTCAAGTCAAGCGGAAGCGCGGCTTTGCTGACGGGTATAATGGTACCTTCGCTTAATTATCAGTCATCTGCCCGGATAGCCACCGGGCATAATCCGGATCGCTCTGACTGGCGGGCCAGCTTAATATCGCCGGCAAATCATAGCTATGCAATGCCCTCAAACGCGCCATTGCCGCATGCGACCGCGATGCCACGGTTTTCAGCAGCACCGGATATTCTTCTTCTTCGCAGGTTTCGCCTTTCCAGACATATTGCGAGCTTGCCGGAGCCAGATGATTGGCGCAGGCGATCAGCTTTTCTTCGATCAAGTTTCCGGCAACCTGTTTCGCCTCTACTCCCGACCCGAATAGAGTATAAATCAGGACAGGCTCGTCCGTCATGACCGGATGGATGTGCGCGTTTTGCGGCCAAAAACAT
>JADMKQ010000038.1 GCA_015478735.1 Sphingorhabdus sp.
CTAACTGCCACATATATACGGAATGAAAATGACAAGCGGCAATACGTCAAGTCCCAAGCTCGAAGACGTCTCCATGGCTGAGTAACTTTAAATAAATGGCTCTGCCGTGCCGGTATAATTCATGCGGAAGTTTCATTCGTGTCTGTGATAGAGGTGTTTTCTGATGAATAATCGTTCTGATCAGAGAGTTCCTGGACCCGCAAGTTATTCTGGACATGCTTGACGCCATATACCGAGTCTGCACAATCTTCAGCCTTGCGCTTCGCATTCCTATTATCCACCGTTCCATCAAGAGTGACTTCACAATCTGATACAGATACGCTGATGTTCGAAGCATCCACAAAATAATCTTCAGTGAGACGGTCGCTTACATCTTCAATTATACGACTGTCAGAACGGGTATAGCCTCGTGGACCTCGGCCTGTATGACCATCGCGCATCCTTCGCCGCTGTGCTTTATCATCGCCGAACCAAGAGCGCACTTCGTCACCGGCCTTGTCAAAAAAACCCCGATCCTCATTCCAATCGTACTCATCGCGAGGGTAATCTGAATCCCAACCTTGCCGGCCACTATAAATGCCGCCGCCCTAACCACGTTGGCTTTCATTACCATAAGTTCGTGACCGATCCGGGTATTTTCGACCTCCCTGATCACCTACAGCGCGGCTATTCCTATCAGAGCGGCGATGTGACTGGCGATCATTTTGCGGGGTATGATAGGGATTGGTGACCGGTAGACGCCATTCTTGCGGAAGGTGAAGCAGCCTAACCGGTCATTGTTTCGACGAATGAGACGAAAGAAGGTTGCAAATTATTTTTGGATATGTGGAAATAAACTATTTCTGTCAGAACCATCGGAAATTAACGTGAGTGTATAAGAAAGTATTATTCAGAGGAATCCCAGCGACGGATTGACCGGTCTGTGCCGTTTCTTGGCTCTATTAGATTCACTTTCAATTCTCCGCTATACTATGATATTCTTTGCACCTGAATGCGCACTCCCAGCTACTATCCACCTTGCGCCCGGAATATTGGCGTGCTTCCGAACTGGTTCCAAAACGCGCAACCATCGGATTTATACTTCCCTGCAACTTTCGATCTCGTTGTAATATGGCTTTGCGTAAACTTTCATATTTCCCTGCCTCACGCAGGTTTCGAAACTGGGAATGAAGGTTCAGAACAATAGCAGGCTTGAAAAACCGGCGCGCTTTTCGTGAGGCTCGCGGGTGCAAGCCGATCGCAAAAAATGCATGGCCGCCGAAACTAAGTGAAAATTGGGTGTCCTGCGGATCAATGCTAACCATTGCATCATTTTTATATCCCAGCCAGACATCTTTGTCTGTCCAGCTTTGGAAACGTTCCCATAGATATTTTTCATAAGTTTGCTCATTAAGGCCGATTGGCCCTTCAAATAATATCACCAGCGAACGAAATCCCCGTTTCTGGCTCCCGTGCTCTTTTGCAAAACTGGTGATTGCTTCATGGATCGCAAGGTCGTTCCAAGCCGAAGCTAAGGAACGTGCATAAAGAACATACAGCCCGCCTTGATTAAGAGCAGACTTAGCCCCCACACAGGGAAAATCCGTTCTTCCGATAAAAGAGATCAACTGCCTTTCTTTGATCGAACCATGCCGATCTGGTCTTTTTGGCGGGGGATAACGCAAAGCAACCTCATCGTGAATATTAACGATAAGTGAGAAACCTATACGCCGTTATAAGGTTCCGTTCGCTTCTATTATCTGACGTACAGCAGCTTTTGAGAGATGATCATTTTCTTTAGCATGAACAAATAGCTGAACTGGAGTAAGGAGGGTATGATCGAACTATTATCAATCCAAGATCAAGTTCGCACCGGCGGCACTGATGGCGATGTAGGTAAGTTAGGGCTAACCAAATGCTTAAGCTAGCCCGGTAGACCGCGCCGCTAACACGAGGCCCACAAATTCCGCCCACAAGTTCGTTTTGCTCTTATGGAACAATTTCACGCCTTTGACCGTTGTACGACGTAACCACAAACCAAAGGAATGAGTGAGATGACAGACATTTCAAACGCAAAAATTGCCATCCTTGCGACAGATGGTTTTGAAAAATCAGAATTGTTTGAACCACGGAAACAATTATCCGAAGCCGGCGCAAAAGTTAGCATTGTCTCTTTGGAAACAGGCGAAATCAAAAGCTGGGACGAAAAAGACTGGGGCGAGAGCGTATCCGTCGACATGACACTCGATGAAGCGAGTGAAGCGGATTTTGATGCGCTCGTTCTGCCTGGCGGTCAGATAAATCCCGACCTGCTCCGCGTTGAAGACAAAGCAATCGATTTTGTGAAAGCTTTTTTCAATACAGGCAAGCCAATAGCTGCTATTTGCCATGCACCCTGGCTGCTCATTGAAGCCGGTCTTGTGAAGGACCGTAAAATGACCAGCTATTCATCTATTAAAACCGACATGATGAACGCCGGAGCAAAATGGGAGGACAGCGAGGTCGTTGTGGATAACGGCCTTATCACCTCCCGCAACCCCGGCGATGTTGATGCCTTCTCCAACAAGATTATCGAAGAAGTACGCGAAGGTCAGCACAAGCGAGCACAGCTAAACGCCTAATGATAGGTTGAAATAACATCAAAATTCGGAACCGCTCCGAGGTAGAAGAGTCTTCTGTCTAACGAATATGCTTATGGAGAGCACCAATGGGAAAAATTGATAACGAAAAGCAGCGCGATCATGAATATGAGCGTCTTAATCCAGGTGCAGAGACACCCAGCCCACATCGACCCGAATTTTCTCATGGTATGGATAGCGGAAAATCCGGGGGGACATACGGGGACGCCGACAAAAAATCGCTTAAAGGGAAAGATCCTGGCCGCTCATCTGGTACGGGTGGGCAACCGCCAGAAAAGGTACAGGATCGTTCGAATGTTTCAACAGTTCGGCCCGAGGATTATCCCGATGAAAAGCGTAAGAATAGCTAGACCGAGGTCAACATTATCGGTCGATCAACGGCTACCAGATGCCTGGTTCGAAAGATCATGCCATCACTACATCAGGTAATCTGGATCGGTCATTCTTTTCCCGCGATGTTGAACAAGTCGCTGCCGATCTGATAGGAATAACATTTCTGGTCGATGGAATTGGCGGGACCATTGTCGAGACGGAAGCCTATTGTAAAAACGATCCGGCCTCGCATAGTTTTAAGGGTCTAAAGCCACGCAATGCAGCAATGTTTGGCCCGGCGGGCCATGCCTATGTATATTTCATCTATGGAATGCACTGGTGCGTAAATTTTACCTGTGGCGATGGTTCAGCAATTCTTATTCGTGCCATTGAGCCAACATCTGGTCTAGCCGCTATGGCAGTTCGCCGCGGTGTGACAGACAAGCGCTTGCTGTGTTCGGGCCCTGGTAGGTTATGCAAAGCACTGGGCATTAACGCCCGGTTTGACGGCTTATCCCTTTACCAGCCACCGTTTTGTTTGACGTATAGCCAACCAGCTCCATCGGTCACTCGTTCAAAACGCATTGGTATAAGTTTGGCCAAAGACAGCCCGCGAAGATTTTGCGCAACCAATTCCAACTACTTGAGCCGCCCAGTTAGCAAATAGCAAAGCGGGGCGTTGACAGACAGCTATGATTGAGAACATTATAGGAACATAAGTGATTCTCATGAACTATGAAACAGATAAAAAACTGCGCGTATCTTCCTTGCGGAAACAGATTGCAGCCTGCTTGCCTGACACATCCCAAGATTGTGCTTTTCAGGAGGCTTTTGCTCGTCAGCCCGCTTCCGCTATCGCTTTTGCTATCGGCAAACTCGAAGGTAAGACTGGCTCTCATCTTCTTTGGGTGCAAGAGGAACGCGCTATCAAACAGCAAGGCCGTCCATTTATCCACGGCCTTCCGCCATCATTGCGGCATTCAATTATCCACGTCACCGCTGCATCAGCTAAAGATGCTTTATGGGCTATGGAGGAGGGGCTAAGATGTCCGTCTCTCAAGGGTGTCATAGGCGAGATTACGGGCGATCCGGCTGCGCTCGACTTTACTGCATCGCGGCGGCTGGCCGTCGCATGCGAGCGTCACGGCGTTCCGGCTTTTTTAATCCGGTTCAACGGCACGCCCAATTTGAGCGGAGCGCGGGAGCGTTGGCGGGTCCGGTCCGCACCCTCATATCAGAACCATTGGAACAGCAAGGCAGCAGGCACAGCTGTTTTATCAGCACAGCTTTTCCGGTCACGTTCGGTAGCACCGGGCGCATGGGATTTCAGTTATGATGGAACGGCAAATCGTCTCGATCTGGTTCCCGATGCTGGCAATGGAGCGTTGGACGAGAACACAGCCGCAGCAGGATAATCTTGCTCTAGCGCTAGTCTCTGAAGGGACACACGGTATCATCATTGATGCTGTGAACGGTGAGGCACATAAAGCTGGAATATCGCCAGGAATGCGGCTTACCGATGCCCGCGCCTTGCTACCCACCATCATTACGCATTTATCTGCTTCTGAAACGGATAGGCATTTTCTCGACCAGCTTGCGCTTTGGGCACGAAGATGGGGGCCGTGGACTGCAACAGATGGTAGTGACGGTGTGTTCATTGATGTGACAGGTGTTCCCCATCTTTTTGGAAGTCTCGATAACCTGATAGCCGATATTGAGCAGAGATATTCCAGCATTGGCTTGTCATCGCGGATTGCTGCTGCGCCTAATATCGGTGCTGCATGGGCAATCTGTCATTATGGGGAGCATTCACGGGCAATCACTAAGCCCGAACTAGAAATGGCACTAAACCCTCTTCCGGTGGCTGCGTTGCGACTGGATCAGACAACGCTCACTTTGCTAAACAGGCTCGGTTTAAAAACAATCGGTGCTTTGTCGGACGTTCCGCGCCAGTCGCTGACAAGGCGGTTTCGTAAAACAAGAAACGTGTATGCAAATCCATTGCTGAGGCTGGATCAGGTTTTTGGCCGTACCGATGAGAGCAAATCACCGCTTACGACCGAGCCACCACAATTTGCCAAGGCACGGGTGCTCGAGCCTATTTTGCATGTGTCGATTCTAAAGCCTGTTTTGGAGAAGCTATCACATGAACTTCGTGAGAGTCTGAACAAACGTCACAGGGGCGCGCGGCGTCTTTTGTTCGAAGCATTTCGGGTCGATGGTCATGTTGAAAAGCTGCAAGCCGAGCTTGCCCAGCCCACCAACGATGCGGCACATATGGTCAAATTATTTGCGGAGCGGCTAGAAACACTGGAAGCTGGCTTTGGTTTTGACAGCATTGCTCTCACAGCAACTTGGCATGAACCTGCCAGTGAAGTGCAAACTGATCTCACAGGTAGAGCCCCTGATCATAGCGAGTTGCCGCGGTTGATTGACCGCTTGACGGTTCGCCTTGGCGCGAATGCCGTGCGTAAACCTATAGCGATACAAAGCCATATTCCTGAAAGATCAGTAAAATGGATGCCTGGTTTGTCAGGTGAGACAACAGCATTACAAGATGACCTGCCTTTTTATGAACGACCTATGCGATTGTTGGACAGGCCGGAGATTATCTCGGTTATATACGCTACGCCGGAAGGCTTGCCGCGCATTTTTCAATGGCGCCGAAATTCACATGATGTGGCCAAAGTTGAAGGCCCGGAACGCCTTGCTCCTGAGTGGTGGCGGGAAAAATCCGGTGTGCGGTTGCGCGACTATTACAAAGTCGAGGATTCGGATGGAGGACGCTATTGGATATACCGGAATGGGTTGGTGGGCGACGGTCGGGGCGGCGTGCCTGACTGGTATATGCACGGTTTTTTTGCCTGATGCCGGAGCCCGCACCTGCGCTATTCGTTGAGCTAGGGATTACTAGCTGCTTTTCCTTTTTGCGCGGAGCGTCTGATGCGAGGGATTTGGTGCTGACCGCTTTGCAGCTTGGCTATGATGCGATCGGTATCGCCGACCGGAATACGCTGGCAGGTGTTGTGCGGCTACACACGGAAGCTAAAACAGCAATGATGCGGCCTGTTATTGGTGCCCGGCTGGATTTGGTCGATGGGCCGTCATTTCTTGCATATCCACAAGACCGCCAAGCCTATGCGCGTTTAAGCCGACTACTTTCTAAAGGAAAAATGCATACGCTTGATGAGGAATGGCAGGATAAGGATGAGTGCCATTTGTCGCTGGAAATGCTTATCACCGAGCAAGCGGGCATTCAGCTTATTGTTATCCCACCGGATAATCTTGAGGCAGAGCTTTACCCTGCCCCCTACGCGGCAGAGGAAATTCCGCACCTCAAACTGGTTGGTAGTGACAAGCTTGTTTCTTTCACCGTTCTACTTCGCGCAATAGCCCCGCTCATACCCAGCCTTGGCTATGTTGCCGTAAGCTATCTCTATCGGGGTAATGATGTAGCGCGGATCAATCGGCTTGATAGCCTTGCCAAAGAAAGCGGACTGTCAATCATGGCTACGAACGATGTGCATTATCACGGTGCCGAAATTCGCCCTTTGCAGGATATAATGACCTGTATCCGCGAGAAGACCACGCTTACTAAAGCTGGATATTTATTGAACGCTAATGCCGAGCGGCATTTGAAAAGTCCCGATGAAATGTACCGCTTATTCCAAAAATGGCCTCACGCCATCCATGCAACACGCGACATCGCAGATGCTTGCCGGTTTTCGCTTGATGAACTTAAATATGAATATCC
>JADMKQ010000039.1:0-6154 GCA_015478735.1 Sphingorhabdus sp.
TGGAAAATGCGCTCAATGCCCTACGCGCAATGGAACACCCGCATTGGCTGCAAGAGGTGTTCGCTGCCTTTGGCGAATAGGGTCTGACGGGTAGTCCCATCAAACCCCAATTCACAAATCAATCGCGCAGCAGGCCCAAGGCCGCATAAGCGCTTTCAACCGCCGGCTGTGCCAGAAGGCGCGCGCGTTCTGCGCCATCGCGCAAAATCTCGTCAATCGCGCCTGTATCCTGACGCAACGCTTCGTAACGGTCCCGGATCGGGGAGAGATGCGCTACTGCCAGCTCGGCCAGTTCCGGTTTGAAGCTGCCAAAGCCTTGTCCGGCATATTGGTCGAGCACGGATTGCACCGAGCGGTCTTCCAGCGTGGCATAGATACCGACCAGATTGGTGGCCTCTGCCCGGCCCTCCAGTTCCGCCACTGTAGCGGGCAAAGGCTCTGCATCGGTGCGAGCCTTCTGGATTTTCTTGGCGATGGTGTCATTATCATCGGTCATGTTGATGCGGCTGAGATCCGACGGGTCGGATTTCGACATTTTCGCCGTGCCGTCGCGCAGCGACATGATACGCGCTGCGGTTTCGCCATAATAGGCTTCGGGCTGGGTAAAAACTTCCGTTCCCGTGTCATTGTTAAACTTGGCAGCGATATCGCGGGCCAGTTCCAGATGCTGTCTCTGGTCTTCGCCGACAGGCACATGGGTTGCATGATAGATGAGCACATCCGCGGCTTGCAGCACCGGATAGGCAAGCAGCCCCAGTGACGAGCGTTGCTTGTGCTTGCCGGATTTTTCCTTGAACTGGGTCATCCGGTCGAGCCATCCCATCGGCGTGTTACAGATCAGCAGCCATGCAAGCTCGGCATGGGCAGGGACGCGGGCCTGATTGAACAGGATGGATTTTTGCGTATCCACACCAGCGGCAACAAGGGCGGCAACCATGTTCCGGCAATTGGCCGACAATTCCGCCGGATCATTATGCACGGTGATGGCGTGCAGATCGGCCAGAAAGAACAAACATTCGGACTCTTCCTGCAACTTTACCCAGTTTTTGATCGCGCCCAGATAATTGCCAAGGTGGAGATTACCGGTCGGCTGGATGCCGGATACAATACGCATGTTTACTGTCCTTCTTGTGCTGCCTGTTCGGCCGCTTTCTTCTTTGTCAGCATGGCGATTTTGTCGCGGTCTATCGCGCCCGTCAGCCATGCCAGCACCGCATACACAAAACCTCCTGCACAGACCAGAGCGGTAATCGCGCCTACCCGCTCCCAAATGCTGCCGTCATAAAGACCGTCGCCAAAGGGTGCGCCGTACACCAGCACCGCCGCCATGCCTGCCGCCGAAATTGTGATGCGGCCAATACGAAGCAGCAGCGATACTTCCAGATGAAAATGCCCGCGCAGGTGGAGCATCGTATAAAGCATGATGCAATTCGACCAGGCCGCCATCGCGCCCGCAAAGGCAAGGCCGGTTATGCCGTAAATGGGGATCAGCAGGATGTTGAGGATGATATTGATGATTAGCGATATGCCAGCGGTATAAACCGGGGTCTTGGTATCCTTGCGCGCGAAAAATCCGGGGATCAACACTTTGACCAGAACATAAGCGGGCAGGCCGATGACGAGCGCGCTCACCACGCTGGCGGTTGCCGCTCCGTCACTGGCCAGAAAATTGCCGCCGACATAAAAAGAAGTCACCAGCGGCCCGGCGGCAAAGAACAAAGCTATGGCCGCAGGGATTGTGAGCAGCATCGCCAGTTCGATGGCATTGCTTTGCAGGCGCTGTGCACCGCCCTGATCGTCCTTGGCAATGTAGCGGGACAAAGCAGGCAGGATCGCGGTGCCAAGGGCGATACCGATAATCCCCAGCGGCAACTGGTTGAGCCGGTCGCCCATGGCGAGATAAACAAAGCTACCCTCCGGCAATCGGCCAAGGAAGAACAGGTCGATGAAACGGCTGATCTGGTAAATGCCCGCCCCGAAAACCGCTGGCAGAATGAGGATGCCGAGTTCTTTGACATCGGGCGTAAATCTGGGCTTCTTGATCGCGAAAGCAAAACCGGCCTTGCGCGCCCAGTAATAGAGCCACAGCATTTGAAGCAGGCCCGAAACGGATACGGCAATGGCGATGAAATAGGCCGTGCGCTGCTGGTCCGCGCCGCCATCCATCCAGAGCACGATTACAAGCGCGGTAATCATACAGATATTCAGCATGATCGGGGCAGCGGCAGCGGCGGCAAAGCGGCTGACGCTGTTCAGGATCGCGGCAAATAATGTCGCTGCGCTGATCAGGCCGAGATAGGGAAAGGTAATCCGCGCAAGGCTGATCGAAAAATCGCTTGTCCGTCCGCCTTCGCCAAAATCATCTATGAACCAGACGATCCACGGCATCGCAAGCATCATGATAGCCGTGAACACCAGCAGGATCGGCACAAAGACCGACAGCACATCCACGGCAAAATTTTGCGCCGCGCTGCGCCCTTCGTCATCTTCCAGCTTGCGGTTGAACAGCGGCACGAAAGCGGCTGAAAATGCGCCCTCGGCAAAGAGTCTGCGGAAAATATTGGGAAGCTGGAACGCCAGTTGCCATGCGTCTGCCGCGGCCCCCGCGCCCAGAACGCGTGCCAGCATGATGTCACGGACAAAACCGAATATGCGGCTGACGAAAGTCAGGCCCGCAATGGTGCCGGTGGATTTCAGCAGGTTCATGCCTGCCTCTGACCCGTTACATAATGGCGGTTTGCGTTATTCCCGCGTGATGCCCGCCGCGCGTCTGATCGGTCAAACGGCGCGTCGGGGCAAATCACGGGCTGGCTTGCCACGAATGGCGGCTCAGGCGTTTCCAACCGGTTGTTCTGCGGCACTTGCGGCCTGCTGCTCGCGTTGCTGGATATATAGCGCGGTGAAATCAATCGGTTCCAGCATCAGCGGCTGGAAACCGGCATCGCGCACGGCGTCGGAAATGATCGCGCGGGCAAAGGGGAATAACAGGCGCGGCGCTTCTGCAAACAGGAACGGATGGGCCTGATCATCGGTGACGTTACGCATACCAAACAAGCCGCAGTAAAGCAGCTCGACCTGGAACGCGACGCCCTGATCCGCCTTGGCCACGACGTTGATTTTCAGCTCGACTTCATGCACTTCGTCGGAAACGGGGCTGGAGCCGATGTTGAACTGCACGTCGATCTGCGGCTGGCCTTCCCACTGGTAAACGTCGGGAGCATTCGGGTTCTCGACCGACAAATCTTTCACATATTGCGAAATGACACCAATTTGCGGCTGGTTATCCGCGCCATTTGCTGCCGGATCGGGAGTTGTGACATTACCGTTTTCATCAACCATTTGGCTCGTCCTTTCGGAAAATTATACCTGTTCTTAAGTCAGGGTTGAACCCGCAGAGTGTTGCAGCCCCCGTTTGCAGCGCGACTAGCAGGGCTTGGGGGGCAGGGCAATGGTCTTTTCCGGCCGATGATGTGCTTGTATGGACCAGCTTTCGCAGGGCCGGAGAGAGGGCTTGGCTACTACATACCGGGCACATACCGGGCATATATCTGGCTGAATATCAGGCAGGTGCGCGATAAAGCCTGATACAGATACCGAAAGCCATTTGAAACTGGCGTGTTTCCTCCCTATGTATGGGGGAATTGAGATATTGGAGATATCGTGACTATCGAGATTGTATTACTAGCGATGGTAGCGGCTTTTTTGGGCCTTCGCCTCTATTCCGTGCTCGGCAAACGTACCGGCCACGAGCAAGAGCATATGCCCCGCAATGCCGAGAATAGCTTGGATAAACGCCCGCGTGACCGTGTGGGACGGGATGACAGCCGGGATCGTATCGTTCCCGACATCGCGCCTGTGTCCTCTGTTCCCGTGCCGCAACCGGCGATGATTTATGACGCCGCTGCCGAATCGGGAATGCGCGCGATTATCAATGCTGACCGCAATTTTGATGTGGGCCGATTCGTCGAAGGGGCAAAAGCCGCCTATGGCATGATATTGGAAGCATTCTGGACCGGAGACCGCGAACAGTTGAAAGAATTGTGCGACGACGACGTTTATGACAGCTTTGTCGCGGCCATAGATGCGCGCGAGCAAAATGGCGAAATGCTGGAAAACCGCCTCGTCCGCATAGAAGAAGCGCGGATTGTCGATGCTGATTATGACCGCCGGATCGCCTGTATCACCATGCGTTTCGATGCGGATATAGCCTCCGTCGTGAAAGACAAGGATGGCCAGCTTATCGGTGGTTCTCTCACCGATGCGGTGGATACGCATGATATCTGGACCTTCGTGCGCGATCTTTCGAGCTCTGATCCGAACTGGATCCTGGACGAGACTGACGAAGTGTAAGCCGCAAGGTGGAGCGGAAAGCTGCATTAGCGAAATCAGGAACGAAAACCGCCGGGCTATTGAGCGCCTTGCTGTTGCTCGGCGCGTGCGCGGCATCGGTTGATCCGGTTGCCACGGCGGGAACTGCCGCTCCCGAAGCGTCTCCATCTGCTCCATCACAAACCGAAATCGCAAGCGCCGTATCGGCTGGCATAACATCCGGCCCCGCCATCGCCTCGTTCGCGATCAATGGCGACAAAGCAAAATCCGGGCTGCAATCCTTTCGCACCAGTTGCCCGTCCCTCGTCCGCCGCACTGACAATAGCGGACTGACTAGAGGCGAAGACTGGAAAGCATCATGTGACGCCGCGCAAAGCTGGCCCGACAATGATGCGCGGCAATTTTTTGAAAGCCATTTCGAAGCGGTGCGAGTGGGTGATGGCAAGGCCTTTGCCACCGGCTATTTCGAACCCCAGATCAACGGCTCACGCACCCGCACAGCGGAAGCACAGGTTCCCGTTTATCGCCGCCCACCCAATCTGGTCGACGTGGATCTCGGCCAGTTTTCCGACGATCTGAAAGACAAAAAGATTCGCGGCAAGGTCGAGGGTGGCAAACTCGTCCCGTTTGAAGACCGCGCCCGGATTGACGACGGCGCGTTGCAGGGCAAGGGGCTGGAGCTGGCCTGGGCATCCGACTATATCGATTTCTTCTTCCTGCAAATACAGGGCAGCGGACGCATCTCCATGCCCGATGGCTCGGTCATGCGGATCGGCTATGACGGGCAGAATGGCCGCGACTATACAGCTATCGGCCGCGTAATGCGCGAGCGCGGCCTGCTCGAAAAGGGCAAGGCCAATATGCAAGCTATAGTGGAATGGCTGCGCGCCAACCCCGAAGAGGGGCAAAAGATCATGCGCGAAAATAAAAGCTATATCTTCTTCCGCGAACTCACCGGCCCCGGCCCGATCGGCGCGATGGGCCATCCGGTTGTCGGCCGCACATCGGTGGCGGTGGACCGCAATTTTGTGCCGCTTGGCGCGCCGGTTTTCCTCGACATGGAACATGATATTGCCGACGGCCTGTGGATTGCGCAGGATACAGGCGGCGCGATAAAGGGTGCAAACCGTTTCGATACTTTCTGGGGCGCGGGCGAAGAGGCGGCGCAGATAGCGGGCGGCATGTCATCCAACGGGCAGGCGCTGGTCTTGCTGCCCAAAGGCACAGCCGCCAGGTTGACCGCATCCGCACCGCAATGACCGGCCAGATGATGAATGCGTGTTTCCATGGCTGACCGTCCCCTTACCGCTAGTGAAAAGGCGCTGTGGCAAAAGGTGATCGAGACGGTGAAGCCGCTCGACCAGGCCCGCGTGAGCCGGGTGAAAGCCTTGCCGGTGGCGAAAAAGCTGCCAGAGGTTCGCGGGCCGATTACTGCGGAAAGTTTCGGCGGCGTATCGGCCAAGGCCATTCCGCTTAACCAGCAAACCGCTGTTCCACATAAAGCAGGTCTGGACGGCCATTGGGACCGCCGCCTCAACAAAGGCGTGGTGCAACCGGATGTGACGATTGACCTGCATGGCTACACCTTGTCTTCGGCGCACGGACGGCTGGACAGCGCTCTGGAGCTTAGCATTGCTGCGGGTCACCGTGCGCTTCTGCTCATCACCGGCAAGGCGCGGAGCGAGGACGAACGCCGCCGCGAAGGGGGCCGGGGCGCGATACGCGCGGCAATCTCCGACTGGTTAGCAGCTTCCCGTCATGCGCCCTATATTGCGGCAGTCCGGCGCGCCCATCCCCGTCATGGCGGCGCCGGTGCGCTTTATAT
>JADMKQ010000039.1:6254-41081 GCA_015478735.1 Sphingorhabdus sp.
ATCCTGGCGTAAATATCCGAAAGCTGGTCCAGATCTGCAATGGCAACGGCTTCATCCAGCTTGTGCATGGTGGCATTGCACAGGCCAAACTCCACCACTGGCATGATCCTCGACAGGAACCTTGCATCTGATGTTCCGCCCGTGGTCGATAATTCCGGCTCGACGCCTGTCACCTGCATAATAGCATCGGCGATCATGCCCGACAATTCCCCCGGAGGCGTCAGGAATGGCTCACCGGAAATAATCGGTTTCAGCTCCCCGCCGTTACGCTCGACAATCGCGCGGACCATCTCGCTCAAACTATCGCCGCTATGCTCGTCGTTAAAGCGGATGGACAAGCGGCCTTCTGCCTTGGCCGGGATGACATTATGGGCAGGATTGCCGACATGGATGTCGGTAAACTCGATATTGCTGGGCTGGAACCAGTCAGTGCCCTGATCCAGCTCTACCGCGTCAATTTCGCTCAGGATCTTGCCCAGCTTCGTGATCGGATTATCGGCCAGATGGGGATAGGCGACATGGCCCTGCGTGCCGTGAACGGTGATCCACATATTGACCGATCCGCGCCGCCCGATCTTCATCATATCGCCCAGCCGGTTAACCGAAGTGGGTTCACCGACAAGGCAAAGGTCCGGCGTAATGCCACGCTCTTCCATCAACTGCATGATCGCAACCGTGCCAAAGCGGGCGGGGCCTTCCTCGTCGCCGGTGATGATGAGGCTGATCGTGCCGAGATCGTCCGGCACGTTTTGGAGCGCGCTGACAAAAGCGGCGATGCTGCCCTTCATATCCACCGCGCCGCGTCCGTGAAGCAAATCGCCCCGGACTTCCGGCACGAAGGGGTCGCTGGCCCAGCCTTCACCCGGCGGCACAACGTCGAGATGCCCGGCAAAGGCAAAATGGCGTGTTCCCGGCCTGCCTTTCCGGATGGCAAAAAGATTTTCGACAGCCCCGCCGGAATCCTCATCCTCCGGCACGTCGCCCGCAATGAAGCGCGTCACTTCAAAACCCAGCGGTTCGAGCATCGCCGCCATCACATCAAAAACAGCGCCAGTAGCGGGCGTGACACTGGGACAGGCGATCAGCTCTTTGGCCAGATCAAGGGTGGATTTTTTGGTCATTATTTTACTCGCCGAGCTGCATTTGTGTAGGCACCTTCACTCTGTAAAGGGCTGTTCCAGACGCTCGATCACCCATGGTTCGTCCTGCGCCGAATCCATCCACTGCGCCATCCACTCATGCTCCAGCACGGTTTCCATATAGGCTGCGGCAAAGCCGGGGACTTGCAGACCATAAGTCTGGAAGCGCGAAATGACGGGCGCATACATGATGTCGACCGCACCGAACGTGCCAAACAGGAAGGGCCCGCCATTGCCAAAGCGCGCGCGGGCCTGCGCCCATAGCTGCATGATGCGGGCGGCGTCGTGCAAGGTTTCGTTCGTGAATTGCAGGCCCTGATAGCGTTTGCGCGTGTTCATCGGGCATTGTTTACGCAGCGCCGTAAAGCCGCTGTGCATTTCGGCCGCCATCGACCGGGCCATGCCGCGTGCGGTTTCATCCTTGGGCCAGAAACGGTCGCGGTGTGTCTTGTCGGCCAGCCAGTCGATAATCGCCAGGCTGTCCCAGATCACGGTTTCACCGTCCCACAGGATCGGAACCTTACCGCCAGAGGGTGCAAAATTTTCCCCCATCCGGATATTATCCCAGTCTTCGCCGTATAGCGGAACGGTGAGTTCCTCGAACGGAAGACCGGATTGTTTGCAGGCAAGCCAGCCGCGCAGGGACCAGCTGGAATAGGCTTTGTTTCCGATTATCAGTTTCATATTCAGCCCTTGGTTATTTCAACAATCCGGATAGCTTGAAGAGTCAGAAGATTCCAGCCTTTGCCGGATTGGCAATAAAAGGCAATAGAGCGCGGCTAAATCTGCACCGCTTCCAGCACCGCGAGACGTAGCTCATCAATCCCCTGTTTTTTCTCGGAAGATGTGATGATGAGGTCAGGGTGCGCCGCCGGATGCTTTTTGGCTGCGGCGATGACTTTTTCCTTGGTCGCTTCCAGTTCGCTCGTCTTTACCTTGTCGGCCTTTGTCATGACGATGCGATAGCTGACGCCCGCCTTGTCCAGCATGGTCAGCACTTCTTCGTCCGTTTCCTTGACCCCGTGGCGGCTGTCGATCAGGACGAACGTGCGTTTCAACACTTGCCGCCCGCGCAGGTAATCATTGACCAGATAGCGCCATTTCTGGACGGTTTTAAGCGGAGCCTTGGCAAAGCCGTAGCCCGGCATATCGCAAATCCGGAAAATCGGCGGGCCATCACTCGTGTCACCGACATCAAAGAAATTAAGCTCCTGTGTCCGCCCCGGCGTATTGGATGTCCGCGCCAGTCCGTTGCGCCCGGTGAGCGCATTGATGAGCGAGGATTTCCCGACATTGGAGCGCCCTGCAAAGGCAATTTCCGGCACAGTCGGCGGCGGCAGGAACTGAAGCTGCGGCGCGGATTTCAGGAATGAAATCGGACCGGAGAATATTTTGGGGTGCAATGGTGTCATAAATTTGATCCGTATATTCAGCAGCCAAGTCAGCATATACTCAGCAGAGCCAAGCCGTTAGCCCGAAAGCTTGCCAAGGGTCTTGCCCTGTCGGTGGTGCGCCTGTCGAACCACATATATTGGACGCGAAACGCCCTTCGACAAGCTCGGAACCAACGGCAAGACCTGTCTGGCCCTGCCGTTAATACCGTTTCTAATTCGCTTTCGCTGCCTTTTCTTCTTCTGCCTTCTTGGCCTTTTCCTCGGCATCCTTTGCCATTTGCTCTTTCAACTGCGGATGGCGGGAATAGAGCCATTTCTGCTGGGCAATGGTGAGGACGTTGGAAACGGTCCAGTAAAGCTGCAAACCGGCGGCAAACGGTGCCATGATGAACACCAATACCCACGGCATCAGGCCGAAAATCTGCTGCTGCATCGGGTCCATTTGTTGCGGGTTAAGCTTGAACTGGAAGTGCATCGTAATGCCCATCAGGATCGGCAATATACCCACCGCAAGGAAGCTTGGCGGATCAAATGGCAGCAATCCGAACAGGTTGACAGGGGTCAATGGGTCGGGTGCTGACAGATCCTGAATCCACAACATAAACGGCTGGTGCCGCATTTCGATGGACAGCATCAACACTTTATAGAGCGCAAAGAAAATCGGGATTTGCAGGAAGATCGGCAAACAACCGGCGAGGGGATTGACCTTCTCGTCCTTGTACAGCTTCATGATTTCCTGTTGCTGCTTTTGCTTGTCGTCTTTGTATTTTTCCTGGATCTTCTTCATCTTCGGCTGCACAGCGCGCATTTGTGCCATCGAGGCAAATTGCTTCTGGGCAATCGGGAACATGATAGCGCGCACGACAAAGGTCATCAGGATGATCGCGACGCCGAAATTGCCGACCATCTGGAACAGCCAGTTGAGCAAATAGAATAAAGGCTTTTCAAACCAGTAGAACCAGCCCCAGTCGATCGCACGGTCGAGCAGGGTGATGTCATATTGCTCTTTATATGTGTCGAGCAGAGCGGTTTCCTTGGCACCGGCGAACAGGCGCGTGGTGGTTTTCAGCACTTTTCCGGGAGCAATGATCTGCGCGTTTTCGCGGGCAAACTCGGCCTGGAAAACATCGTTCGCACCGCTTCGGAACTTGCCTACAACCTTGGGATTGTTCACCGGAATGATCGCACCGAGCCAGTATTTGTCGCTGAATCCAAGCCAGCTGACGTCTTTGTCAAAGCTGTTCGTTCCGGCAGAGGCAGACGTTCCGAACATGTTGGTGAAAAATCCGGGGTCTTCACCAGCCAGATTTTCATAATCGACATCATAATTGGCCGCGCCGTCAAAAACGCCGACCGGACCGATATGGATGGTCCAGCTACTCGCCTCTCCGGCGGGCACGTTGTTAAGATCGCGCGTGCGGTTGATCAGGCTATAGGGTTTCAGCGCAATGGCATTTTCGCCGCGGTTGGTAACGCTTTGCTCCGCGGTAATCAGGTAATTTTCGTCAATCGCCAGGGTGATCGCGAAAGTCTGTCCGGTATCGTTGCTCCAGCGCAATGTGACCGGGCTTTCGGGGGTGAGCTTCGCTTTGTCGGCGGTCCAGATCGTCTGGTCATCCGGCAGGGCAACTCCATCACCGGCCCAGCCAAAGCGGCTGAAATAAGCATTTTTCGTGCCAGAGGGAGCGAACAGGCGCACAGGCGGGCTGTCTTCTTCCAGTCCGGTGCGGTGATCGGTCAGCGTCAGGTCGTCAACCCGTGCGCCTTGCAGGTTGATCGATCCGTTCACGCGCGGCGTTTCAATCGGCAATCGCGGCGATTCGGCCAGCACAACCGGCAGCGTGCGGATGGTTCCGGCGCCGGCATCCGCGCCAGGAGTGGCAGCACCCGGCGTCATCGACGCAGCAGGATCGGAGCCGTTTGGAACCGTTCCATTTGCCACTGCCGCGCTGGACTGGTCAGTTTTTTCTGCCTGCTCCACCGCTTCGTTCTTGTTCACCATGTCAGGAAAGAATGTTTCCATCAGGACAGGCCAGCCGAACAGGATGATGCCGGTCAGCAAAACCGCCATGATAATATTACGCTTGTCGTCCACTGTAATTCCTAAAATTCTGGCTTAAAAATCGTTTCTACACCCGAATGACCGGGCCAAGTAAGGCAGGCATCTGTTTCGTTTGTCGTTCAAGGAACCGGATCGTAACCAGAGCCCCCCCACGGATGACAGCGCAATAGCCGTTTCGTGCCAAGCCAGCTACCCCTAATCACACCGTATTTTTCGATCGCTTCGATTGCATAGGCCGAACAGCTTGGGCTGTAGCGGCAGCTGGGCGGCAAAATGCGGGATGGCCCCCATTGCCAGCAGCGCACAAAGAATATGAAAACTGCTTTCAACATAAGTGTCAGAGCTTTTTAGCGAGATGTTTCAGCGCTTTTTCAAGATCCGCTTTCATCGCGGAAAAATCCCGCTCCCTACCGTCTTTCGAACCTTCTTTACGTCCGATCATGATATGATCCGCGCCGCTTATACCATATTGCGGCAGCAACTCCGCAAGCAAAGCGCGAAACCGGCGCTTCATGCGGTTGCGCGTAACAGCATTACCGATTTTCTTGGTAACAGTGATGCCATAACGGATAGTGTCGGAGGGGACGGGATGGCCCGTGCGGCGTTTATGGGCGAGCAGGATGAAATCCGGCGTCACGAATCGCTTGCCCCGATTCGCAGCCAGAAAATCCGGCCGTTTGCGAATCACTTCAATAGGGACAAGCGGTTTAGCCGCAACCGGCTGCGCATCTTCTGCGCCGGGCCGCTGATGTGTATTTTCAGTCACCATTCACCCTTTGGCCAAAGCCGGGTGAGCGGATCTCTGTGTTAGGCAGAAAGCTTGTTACGGCCACGCGCGCGGCGGGCAGCCAAGATTTTGCGGCCACCGACAGTTGCTTTGCGGGCGCGAAAACCATGGCGCCGTTTACGGACCAGGCGGCTAGGTTGAAATGTGCGCTTCATCGCGTTTATCCTACGTCTGAAAATGTCAATTAAAAAGGCCGCCAAAAGCTGCGGCCCCGTGTAGAGGCTGCGAATAAGTGTGACGCCGCGCAAAGTCAAGCATTAGCCCGCTGCTTGGGTAAATAATTCAGCTTTCCGACTTGGTTTTGACCTTGCCCACGATCGGCAGTTCGAAATCATCCGGTAAAGTCTTGTGCCTGTTGCGGCGCATGGCCCAGTCGGTCCACTTGCCATATTGCGGGAAACGCCGCTTGAAATCGACGTAGCGCCGCTTTGACCATTGGGAGTTTTTCAGCACCAGCGCCAGGCCGATAGGGAACATGATAATGAAACCCGGCCCCGGAAGCGCCCCGATAATGGGAGAGAGCAGCATCAGCGTAAAGCCGATGATCGACAGCGCAAGGCGCGTGCCCGCCGTGTTGCGTTCGCGCTTTTTACTCCGAATCTCTTCATTATCCACGGTCATGCCTTTTATGTGATGTTTCCCGATAGAAGCCGCAAGACGGACTGTCGAAGAAAACAGGCTTTTGGTCGCGTATCGGTTTAAATAGTCTTCATGACGCGAAGAAGAATCGCCTAGAAGCGTTTTGCGAATCTGGGCTTGCTAAGCGAGCCACAGCTTCATTCTTTTGACCGTTCCGGACAAGTCCTTGCTTTGCATCGACTTTTTCACTGCCGCTTGCCATTATTTCGGCAATTCAGGGATATTCGGGGCGGTATGACATGGTAGCACTGGTTTCCACCGTCGCTTATCTCGGTCTGGAAGCGCGCGGGGTAGAGGTGCAATGCCAGGTCGCACCGGGACTGCCGGCCTTCAACATCGTGGGATTACCGGACAAAGCGGTTGCCGAAAGCCGCGAACGGGTACGCGCGGCGATTGCGGCTTTGGGCCTGTCATTGCCGCCCAAGCGGATCACGATCAACCTGTCACCCGCGGACTTGCCCAAGGAAGGGTCGCATTACGACCTTCCCGTTGCGCTGGCGCTGCTCGGCGCGATGGGAATTATCGATGCGGAAACGATGGCGCGATATATTGTCGTGGGCGAATTGTCGCTGGACGGACGGCTGGCCGCAACGCCGGGCGTATTGCTGGCCGCGCTGCACGCATCGGGCGAGAATCTGGGGCTGATCTGCCCGGCTTCGCAGGGACCGGAAGCGGCCTGGGCGGGCGATGTCGAAATATTGGCACCGCATGACCTGCTCGCCTTGCTCAACCATTTCAAAGGACAGACGGTTCTGGACCCGCCCGGCAGCGGCGAGGCTCCGGCGCCGGTCTATGGCCCGGACCTGAAAGACGTGAAGGGACAGGAAACTGCCAAACGCGCGCTGGAAATCGCAGCGGCTGGCGGGCATAATCTGCTTATGAACGGACCGCCGGGATCGGGAAAATCCCTGCTGGCGTCTTGTTTGCCGGGCATATTGCCGCCGCTGTCGCCAGCCGAAGCGCTGGAAGTGTCGATGGTGGCCAGCGTTGCCGGAACATTGGAGGGTGGCCGGATGAGCCGGACCCGTCCGTTCCGCGCGCCGCATCATAGTGCGTCGATGGCTGCGCTGGTCGGTGGCGGATTGAAAGTGCGTCCGGGGGAAGTCAGCCTGGCGCATCTCGGCGTTTTGTTTCTCGACGAATTGCCGGAGTTTCAGCGCGCTGTGCTCGATTCGCTGCGCCAGCCGCTCGAAACAGGCGAAGTCAGCGTGGCGCGGGCCAATGCCCATGTGACCTTTCCGGCGCGGGTGCAGATGGTGGCGGCGATGAATCCGTGCCGCTGCGGTCATTTGGGGGATGCTGCGCTGGCCTGTTCGCGCGCGCCGCGCTGCGCCGCCGATTATCAGGCCAAGGTATCGGGGCCGCTGCTCGACCGGATTGACCTGCATCTGGAGGTAGAGGCGCTGTCCGCCGCCGACCTTACCATGCCGCCGCCTGCCGAAAGCTCTGCCACAGTCGCAGCGCGCGTGGCGCAGGCCCGCGATCTGCAAAGCGCGCGCTATGCCGGTCTGGATGCCCGCACCAATACGGAAATTGACGGCGACGCGCTGGAGAAATTTGCAAAGCCGGATGAGGCGGGCCAGCAATTACTGGCGCAGGCTGCTGCTGCCATGCGCCTCTCCGCCCGCGGCTATACAAGAGTGCTACGCGTATCCCGCACAATCGCCGATCTGGCCGGCACGGAGCAGGTCAGCCGCATCCATGTGGCAGAGGCGCTAAGCTACCGGCGACAAGCGCCGCGTAATTAGCCTTGGTTCGGTGAAGTTTGCCGTGCTCCGCACTTGATACCGAGCCCAGAGTGCTGCCACCACGTTCCGGTTATCTCGTGCCTCAAATGTAAAACGCAATCCGCAAATATTACGAAAAAGCGCTGTCCTACAGGATCAAAACTATGCTAGTTCCTGATCTGTTCTTTCTCATCCTTGAATATCACGCGCGCAGAAGCTGTATCTCCTTCGTCATCCCCGCGCAGGCGAGAATCGCTTTGTGGGATAGTGCCAGTCTTCCAGAGATTCCTGCCTGCGCGGGAATGACGGGTGGGGAAAAATGCGCCCCAAATCCAACAGTTTAGGGTTGTTGGAATCCTACAAAGTCCATTTTAGAAGAATTGGCGGAAAAGGGCGGTTCCTTGGTGTGAACTTTGTGAACTTTGACCCGTCACCACAGCCCATCCACGAAGCATAAGAGAACCCCTGCCACCCGAAAGCGACACTCTTATCCCTTGCAGGAAAAAACCTAAATGAAAATCTTGGGCGGAAGGGCCAACCTCCCGCTCCAGATCAAAAAGCTAAGCCGCTTTCTCGCCAGAAGTCAGCTCCAGTGACGGCGCTTTCGCGGATACATCGAGCGTGTTCTTGTTCAGATGCGGTGTCCGGTTGCTCTTATGCTTGAAGCGACCGTCAACCTGGGCACCCTGTTCGATCTTGACGTTTTCATAAGATACATCGCCGCCGATACGGGCGCTGGAATTGATGACCAGATCGCCTGCCTCGATAGAACCCTCGACCGATCCGGACAGGTTGGCATTATCGGCGATGATGGAGCCTTGAATCTTGCTCGACGGGCCTTGCACCAGTGACTGGCATTTAATGTCGCCAATGACTTCACCGTCAATATGCAGATCGACTTTCGCGTCGATATTGCCGGTGATTACGATGCCATCGCCAATGACGGAGAAGCTCGGCTGGTTGTTGCTATGGTTGTTTCTAGCCACGACGGGAGCCTGTTCTGCCGGTGCGCTCTTGGGCACTGGTGGTGGCGTCGGTTCGCTCTCTGGCGAGGGTTTGAACTTCGAGAACATCTGTATTCTCCTTCAGAAAAGGGAGAGGGTTTATCGCCGCTCCATTTAACCGCACTTCAAAATGAAGATGCGTGCCGGTTGAACGGCCCGTGCTTCCCATTGCCCCCACTTGTATGCCCCTCTTTACTTTTTGACCAGCTTTGACCTGAATCCCGGAAAGATGAGCATAACGCGTCATCAGTCCGTTACCATGGGTAATTTCCACGGTTTTGCCATAACCGGATTTCCATCCAGCATGGGTAATAGTGCCGCGCGCGGCCGACAATACCGGCTGCCCGCTGCGCCCTTTGAAATCAATGCCGCTATGCATCGCGCCGCTGCCGTTGAAAGGATCTCTGCGATAGCCGAAACTGCTCGTCATCATGGCCATATCGGGTGTTCCGGTTGGCATGGCAGACGGAATGGCAAGCAGGATGCGTTCGACATGATCCATCTGCAACAATGCATCGTTCAGCCGTTTCAGCGTCGGGTGCAACTGTTTCTCACCATCGGTAAACAGCGGAATATAGGGACCACCAGCGGCTTTGCCCGATTGGGGGGAGAGAATCGAAGGGTTAAGCCCGAAATCGCGAATCGCTGCTTCGGCGCGGGCAGTGCGGGCAAGGGCAGCGCGGGTCAGTTTGTCGGCAAAGCTGATCTGGCGCGATTCAAGCTGGGCCAGAATAGCAGCTTCCGGAACCGCAGCGCTGAGCTTTTTGGCATCGAGCGAAATCTTGCTGCCGGTTTCGGAAAGGGGAGCAGCGCCTTTGATAAGCTCTCCGCCGTTCAGGCCTTCTTCGCCGATAAACTGCTGGGTAATCTGTTCCATCGCTTCCTGCCGCCGGATCAGATCTTTGGCGAGGCCGTCAATCGAATCCTTGTAAGCGGCAATCTCGCTCTGGCCGCTATTTACTTCGGCTTCCTTCTTGGCAAGCGCCATCCGTTCGCCGGACGCGGTCAAGGTGCTGACGGTCATCACCAGTGTCGCCAACAGCCAGATCGCAATCACAGCGCCGACAGCCAGTGCGACGCGTTTTTGCAGCTTGGCCGAAATGGTCAGGAAACGGACCTGTCCATTGGCGCGCATGAAAAACTCGCGGTCCGTGAACATACGGTCCACGCGCGCGGAAAATCCGCTCTTCAAATTTTGGTTGTGCATACCCGAAACTCTAAACTAATCCCCAAAGCGCGGTTAGCAGAGGGTCGCCGATGGCGCGAATCATCAGGGCCGGACTCGTGACGAATCGAAACAGAGATCAGATGAGTTGCGGGAAAGGATGTAAAATCTACGCATATTAAGACGGATTTCCGAGTCGTTTGTGCGATTTGTCACTTTTGATGAAATAGTTTTGTCCATAGGACGCAAAGACTTTTTTGCTTATCGGCTGGCAATAGCCATGCTAGCAAGCAGGCATGACTGAACATCAAAAACTTGTAACCGACATGGGCCAACGCGCCCGCGCCGCTTTTGCGGTTTTATCCAATGTAACGGACGAACAGAAAGCCCGCGCCCTTAATGCTGCTGCGGCAAAGCTGCGTTCCGACGAAGCAGAAATCCTTGCCGCCAATGCGGCCGATATGGAAAGGAGCCGCGCCAACGGGCTCAGTGATGCGATGCTGGACCGGCTGATGATCGACAGCGAACGGCTTGAAGGGATTGCCTCGGCGATTGAACAGGTAGCGGCTTTGCCGGATCCGGTCGGAGCGGTAATCGACCGGAATGAACGCCCCAATGGTCTTGTCATGGAACGGGTGCGCGTGCCACTTGGCGTGATCGGGATCATCTATGAAAGCCGGCCCAATGTCACGGCGGATGCAGCGGCTTTGGGCCTGCGCTCCGGCAATGCGGTCATCCTGCGCGGCGGGTCAGAGGCGATTGAAAGCAACCGCGCGATTCACAAGGCGATGACAGACGGCATTGTGTCAGAAGGTCTACCTGAAGACGCGATCCAACTGGTGCAGACAACAGACCGCGCCGCAGTCGGAGAGATGCTGAAAGCGGCTGGCCTCATTGACATCATCATACCGCGCGGCGGAAAGTCACTGGTCGCGCGGGTGCAGCAAGAAGCGCGGGTTCCCGTGCTCGCTCATCTTGACGGGATCAACCACACTTATATCGACAAGACAGCGGATCAGGAAAAAGCGGTCGCCATCGCAGTCAATGCCAAGATGCGGCGCACCGGGGTTTGCGGAGCGATGGAAACATTGCTGATCGATCAGGATTACCCGGCACCTGCCGCGCTGCTCGGCGCATTGCTGGATGCCGGATGCGAAGTGCGCGGCGACGATGCTGTCATGGAACTGGATTCGCGGACGGTTTCGGCTGACAGTCAGGACTGGGATACCGAATATCTCGCTCCGATCGTTTCGGTACGAATGGTTGGCGGACTGGATGATGCACTGGATCATATTGCCGAGCACAGCTCACATCATACCGATGTCGTGGTGGCGGAAGATGAAGCAGTCGCCAACCGCTTCATCCGGAGCGCGGACAGTGCGATCGTGATGTGGAATGCGTCCAGCCAGTTTGCCGACGGCGGTGAATTCGGCCTTGGCGCAGAGATCGGCATATCTACGGGCCGCCTTCATGCCCGTGGGCCGGTCGCGCTGGAAGGGCTGACCACCTATAAATGGGTGGTGCGCGGAACCGGTCAGGTCCGGCCTTGAGCATCAGTTAGTGAGGACGACAGGCCTTCTTGGCGGGTCGTTCAATCCCGCGCACGGCGCACATCGTTCGATCAGTCTGTTTGCCATACAGGAACTGGCGCTCGACGAGATGTGGTGGCTGGTGTCACCGGGAAACCCGCTAAAGGCACAGGCCAGTGACATGGCCCCGCTTTCCGCGCGGTTGGCTTCAGCGCAGAAAATGGCACGACGTAGCGCGATCAAGGCAACGGCTATCGAACAGACTCTGGGCACGCGATATACTTATGATACGCTGTGTGCGCTCATCCGGCGCTATCCGAAACGACAATTTATCTGGATCATGGGAGCGGATAATCTGGCGCAATTCCACCGTTGGAAGGATTGGCGGAAAATTGCACGTTTATTGCCGATTGCAGTTATCGCGCGTCCCGGCTATGATGACGATGCTTTTGCGGCACCCGCAATGGCATGGCTCCGGCGCTCCGTCCGGCCTGCGAGCCAGCGGATGAACTAGACTAACTGGAGTACGCCAGCGCTGACATTCTTGCGCTATCGTCCCGACCCCCGCTCAGCCACCGCGATCCGGATGGCCCGGCCCCATTGGCACAAACAATATGCAGATCGCTGTGTCCGCGACACCGTGACGCATAAATTGGTTTGCCAGACATATTGATAGGATTTGAATTGACGAAACCGAAAAGCAAAGTGCTGAAATCCGCTACTTCCAAGGAAGGAAAAGCCGAATCAGAGGCTCTTTATGCTCTCGTGATGAAATCGCTCGACGATGATCAGGCACAGAATATTGTTTCCATCCCGCTGGAAGGGAAAAGCAATATCGCCGATTATATGGTCATCGCCGAAGGGCGTTCGACCCGTCAGGTCGCATCTATGGCGCAGAAAATGGCTGAGCATATCAAGCAAGCCGGCGGCGAGGCGCGAATCGAAGGACTCGCCAATGCCGACTGGGTATTGATTGATGCAGGCGATGTGATTGTTCACATTTTCCGTCCCGAAGTACGCAGCTTTTACAATCTGGAACGCATGTGGGCTGTGGGAGAGGAAGAAGAAGCAGAAGCAGAGGCTTCCGAAGCAGAGGCTTCCGAAGCCTGATCCGGCGGTTTATCGTTCATGAGGCTCCATATTGTCGCTCGCGGGAAAATCGGCCGCAGCCCCGAACAGGAGCTGGTTGACCGGTATATCAAGCGGATCAACTGGGATGTGAAGCTGAGCGAACTGCCTGAACAGGGCGGGAAAACACCGAAAATAAGCGACCAGACAAAAATCATCGCGCTTGATGAGACCGGGGAAAACTGGAGCAGCAAGGCCTTTGCCGATATTTTAAGCAACTGGCGCGATAGCGGCGTTCGCGAAGCTCGTTTTTTAATCGGGGCCGCCGATGGCCTGACCAGCGAAGAGCGGGGCAGCGCGGACCATTTCTTTTCATTCGGAAAAGCCACCTGGCCGCATTTAATGGCCCGGGCAATGCTGGCCGAACAACTGTTCCGGGCGACTGCCATTATCGCAAACCACCCTTATCACCGTGAAGGCTAGGGCGTGATCCGCTGGCTATTCATCATACCCGTTCTTCTGGTGACAGGTGTGTTTTTCGCTGCCTCCCTGCCAGCACAAAGCAGCGACCCGTTGCTGGCCGACGAACAGCAGGCTTTGATTTCCGCGCGCGAGCAATCGGAAAGGGCGCAGCAGCGCAGCATTGCCCTTCGCTATCAGGCAGAGGCCGCAACCAATGACGCTGACAAAGCCCGCATAGAAACCGCTGCCATGGCGGCGCGCATAGAAGCGGCAGAGGCCGACATCCGTGCAGCACGGGCACGCATAGCGATTGTAGCCCGACTGCAGGACAGTCAACGCGCGCGGCTGGCCGAAAAGCAAAGGCCGGTGGTGCGCCTGACCGCCGCTTTGCAGATGATGACGCGTAAGCCGACGGCCCTTGCCATAGTCGAACCACGCTCGTTGGATGAGCTTATCTATATCCGCTCGATCATGTCCACGGTCCTACCCGAAATTGAACGTCGCACAGCCAATCTACGCAGCGAAGTTAACGAAGGTGAAAAGCTGCGTGTCCAGTCGGCGCGGGCAGTAGCTTCTCTTGATGAAAGCCAGCAGCGTTTGACACAGCGGCGGAAACAGCTTGCTTATCTGCAATCCGGTGGGACGTCCGGCTTGCAATTCCCCACGACTTTGGGACAGGATCGTGCCCTGGCACTGGGCGAAGAAGCGCGTGATTTGCTCGACCTGATGGGCCAGATCCGCGAAAGCGGCGCGGTTCGCGAATCGCTGGCGGCGCTGGATGGTCCGATGCTACGTCCGAATCCGGACAATATGAATCAAAACGGAGTTCAGGCGGCTCGCTTCCCCGCGCGGCGCAACATCGCCACGGCCTATCTTTTGCCTGTGACGGGTGAGCTTGTTACCGGCCTGGGTGAGCGGTCGGACAGCGGCTATCGCTCTCGTGGATTAACCATCACCGCCGAACCGAACGCACAAATTGTCGCGCCAGCCGAGGGCCGGATTGTCTTTGCCGGTCCTTATAATGGTTATGATAATATCCTGATTATCGAACATGATGCGGACTGGACCAGCCTGATTACCAATATGGCAGCGATCAATGTAGCGGTCGGCGATATTGTGAAGCAGGGCGCACCCATTGGCCGTTCAGCGGACCGCAACACCGATATCACGGTCGAGCTGCGGCGTCATGGCCGTCCGATTGATATTGCTGCGCTGATTTATTGATTGGTTGGATTATCGCGGTTTCGCGTTTATATTCGTAACATAGTAAAGTTTACAGGATGCCGATTATGAAAAAGCCTTTCTTGCAAGCCACCGCTCTGGTGCTGTCCGTTGCGCTCCTGCCTGCGGCTACTTCGGCTCTTTCGGCTGTTGATGCGAGCACCTATCGCGAGATGGAACAGTTTATGAACGTGTTCGACCGGGTGCGGACGGAATATGTTGACCAGGTGGATGACACGGATCTTATCAAAGGCGCGATAAACGGTATGTTGGCCAGCCTTGACCCGCATAGCAGTTTTCTGGATGCCAAGGACTTTGAAAATCTCCGCACACAGACAGACGGCAATTATGGCGGCCTTGGCCTTTCGGTGACGATGGAAGATGGCGCGGTAAAAGTGATTGCGCCGTTCAAGGATACACCGGCTGATATGGCGGGCGTGAAGGCAGGCGATTATATCACGCATATCAATGGCAAGCTGATCTATGGCGGTTCGCTGGATGAAGCGGTTGATGAGATGCGGGGCAAACCCGGCTCGCCGATCAGCATAACCATCGTCCGGCCGGGCCGTGACAAACCGTTTGACGTGTCGATGAAACGCGCGATCATCGACCTGAAGCCCGTCACCTGGGAAGTGAAAGACAAGATTGGTGTCATCAGCATCAACAGCTTCTCCAGTGACACCGGTGCCGATGTGCAAGCTGCGGTTCTGGGCATTGACAAGGCGCTGGGCCAAAAACCCCTGGGATATATTCTGGATATGCGGTCCAACCCTGGCGGATTGCTGGATGAAGCAGTGAATGTTTCCGACGTTTTCCTTACCCACGGAGAAATCGTGTCGCAGCGCGGGCGCGGTAAATCCGACATTGAACGCTATTTTGCTACGAGCGGCGATGCCACAAACGGCTTGCCGATCATTGTCCTGATTGATGCCGGTTCCGCTTCGGCTTCGGAAATTGTTGCCGGGGCGTTGCAGGATCATCATCGCGGGCTGGTAATGGGTGAGCGCAGCTTTGGTAAAGGGTCGGTGCAGACCTTGCTGCCTCTGTCCAACGACTCGGCTTTGCGTCTGACCACGGCGCGCTATTATACACCATCGGGCAAGTCGGTTCAGGAAGGCGGCATCAAGCCGGATATTCTGGTCCCGCAACTATCCGACCCCGATTACAAAACCCGTCCGCGCTTCCGCGAATCCGATCTGCGTAGGCATCTTATCAATGAAGTGGGTCTGGAAGATGAAGTGCTGGAAGAGGATCTTAAAGATGATCCGCGCTTCAAGGCCACTGCGGAAGAACTGAAAGAACAGGGTATTGAGGATTTCCAGCTACATTATGCTTTGCAAACCCTTTCGCGGCTTGGGCCAGAAGGTCTTAAGGCTGCCATGAACAAGGCAGCTGAGAAGACAGCAGCAAAAGCAGTGAAGAAATCGGCCAAACCGGCTACCGCTGCGAAAAACTAGGAGCTTTCCCGATATGGCTCCTTCTTACGCGGCACTTCGGCTGTCCATTGCTATCCCGTCGGCGCTGATTGGCGGCGCGTTGATTAGCCAATATGTGTTTGGCCTTTATCCGTGCGAAATGTGCATGTGGCAGCGCTGGCCGCATTATGGCGCTATTTTCCTCGGAGTAGCAGCCACGGCACTGCACCCGCGGCCTTTGTCGAAATATCTGGTCTTAGCCGCTGCACTGGCGATATTGACAAGCGGTTTGATCGGCGGTTTTCATGCCGGTGTAGAATATGGCTGGTGGGAAGGGATAACATCCTGCGCGTCTAATATTGCGGCGGGGGACGATTTGCTCGGCTCGATCATGAACGCGCCGCTGGTGCGCTGTGACGTCGCGCCGTGGTCACTTTTCGGCATATCGCTGGCCGGGTATAATTTTCTCTTGTCAGTTGGCGGAGCGATGATCATCTTAGGTTTATTGGCCGTGGGCCGAAAGGATGCGAAAAATGGCTGATAGCCAGAGCAAAGCTACCCTGGGTAACGTAAAGCCGGATATCGGTTCGATGATCCGTGTCAATCAGGCCGGTGAATATGGCGCCGCGCAAATCTACAAGGGCCAGCTTGCCGTCATGGGTGAAGATGCGCCCGATAGCAGCGCGATCCACCGCATGGCGGAGCAGGAGCAGCGGCATCTGGATGCGTTTGACCGCATGATTGTCGAGCGCAATGTCCGTCCTACGGCACTGCAACCTTTTTGGAGAGTGGCTGGCTATGCGCTGGGCGCTGGCACAGCAATCATGGGGCCGCGCGCGGCTATGGCCTGCACCGCGGCTGTCGAGACAGAAATTGACCTGCATTATCAAGAGCAGATGGAACAGCTTGCAGATGCAGGCGAACCCGAATTGCTTGGCAAGATTACCGAGTTTCGGGAAGAAGAGCTGGAACATAAGCAGACAGCGATTGACTCCGGCGCAGAAGAGACGTTTGGCTATCCGGTGTTGAGCGGGGTCATAAGGCTGGGCTGTAAGCTGGCAATAGGACTTTCAAAACGGATTTAGCCCCTGGGTTACATGGTTCAGCCCGTGCCGCCGGGGCTTCAGCGGCGGTTCATTCGGGTTATGGCAAAGGATAATATATGAAAAAGACAGCTTTTCTTTCCACAGGTTTGCTTTTCGCAAGTGCTATGCTGGCCAGCCCCGCGCTTGCGCAGGATGAACCCGGTGACCGGGTCAACCAGCTGATCGTCTATGGCGATGATCCTTGCCCGCAAAGCGCGGAAGGGGAAATTGTTGTCTGTGCGCGAAAGGACGAGTCCGAACGTTATCGCATCCCCGAAACACTCCGCGGAGCCGAACTTGGCGATGCCAAGAACCAGGCATGGTCTGAACGCGTCCGGTCTTATGAATATGTCGGCAAAAACGGAACCCAAAGCTGTTCGCCGGTTGGCGCTGGCGGCTTTACCGGCTGTACGCAGCAACTGTTGACCCAGGCTTATGCCGAACGGGGCCAGGACGATACAGTCAACTGGGGACAGTTGATCGAGGAAGAGCGTCAGAAACGGCTTTCGAGCATCGACGAACAGGCCGAAGAGGTGGAAGAGCGTCTCCGCGAAATCGAAGCCCAGCGTGAAGCTCGCGAAGTCGGTGCAGCGGAAGCGCGCGCTCGTCTGGAAGCGCAGGATGCAGAAGCCGCTGCAGACGCAAAGGCAAAGGAACGGGCCGGTAATGCACTAGCCGTTCCGCCGGGCGCTGATGAACGCGCACCCGAAACAGACGCAGAAGAGGCTCCCGAAGATTCCGGCGACGAATGATCCCTACCGCCGCTTGATATAGAGAATTATCAGGCGGCAGTAATCTCGTTTGACGGGTTTATTTTTGCGCTTCGATCCAGCGGGTGACTTGCGCGTCCAGCATGTCAAGCGGCACCGCGCCTTGACCCAGCACAACATCATGAAATTCGCGCAGGTCAAAATTGTCGCCAAGTGCTGTGGTGGCCTTTTCGCGTAGTTCGCGGATTTTCAGTTCACCCATTTTATAGGCAAGCGCCTGTCCGGGCCAACTGATATAGCGGTTCACTTCCGCTTCGATATTGGCTTCGCTCAGCGCCGTGTTGTCTGTCATGAAATCAATCGCGCGCTGCTTGCTCCATCCTTTTGAATGGATGCCGGTATCGACCACCAGCCGCGCTGCGCGCCACATTTCGTAGGACAAACGGCCCATATCCTTTGCGGGCGTGTCATAAAGGCCCATCTCAATACCCAAACGTTCGGAATACAGACCCCAGCCTTCGACAAAGGCAGTGAAAAACGCGCCGTGTTTGCGAAAGTCCGGCATGTCCAGTTCCTGTTGCAGCGCGATTTGCTGGTGATGGCCAGGCACCGCTTCATGGACACTGAGCGCAGGGATTTCCCAGAAGGGCCGCTGGTCGAGCTTGGACGTGTTGACATAATAGAAGCCGGCAATACCGACTTCGGGTGATCCGGGATTATAATAAGCTGTCGTCGTGCCTTCTGCCGTTTCCGCCGGAATCTCTTTGATGCCATAGGGCAGGCGGGCCAGCTTCCCGATGACCGAAGGCATTTTGCCGTCAATCATTTTGTTCACACGCGCGACTTTTTCCATCAGTTCTTCGGGCGTTTTCGCGTAATATTTGGGGTTGGTTCGCAGTTCCTGGATAAACGCTTCCCGCGTATCGAACCCGGCCTGTTTCGAAACTTCCACCATTTCGGCGCGGATGCGAGCGACTTCGGACAGGCCGATATTGTGAATCTCGGCCGCCGTTTTGTCGGTAGTCGTCATCTGCCGGACGCGGAATTCGTAATATTCCGCACCGCCGGGCTGCGCAGATATACCCGGTTCCTTGGCACAATTGGGCGCATATTTGCTATTATACCAATCGAGATGCTGTTTCAGCGCGGGTTCGATCACCGTGCTGATGGCGTTGCTGGCACTGGCCGCCAGAGCGTCAAAAGTTTTCTGGTCAATCGTTTCGGGTTTGTTGCGGGTGAACGGTTCGTAAAAGCGCGTCTCCTTCGGGTCTTCCTTGATCAGGCCGGAAATAGTTTTCTCGTAACCTACCAGCGCCGCGCAGGGCTGGACATAGCCGCCCTTCAGCGCCTGATTGGCGACCGCAATAGATTGCTGATGGACAGCGCCGTATTTTTTCAGGCGATTGACATAGGTCTGATAATCCGCCGCCGTGCGAAAAGGCATGCCGTTCTGCATACCGGCAAAGTTTTGATGCCAACTGCTGTAACTGGTAAAATTGATTGTCCGCTGGCCATAGCTGTTCGCCTCTACCTGTTCGGAAAGGGTTCGGCGCAGGATGCCGTAATTGGTTTTGTCCTCTTCGGAGAGGCTGCTCTGGTCAATTTGATCGAGCTGAGCCAGCCATTTTTTGGCCATCTCAACCCGCTTGTCTTCGGCTTCCAGACTGTAATCGGTGACTCGTCCGGCTGGATCACTGACGCCCAGTGACGAGGCAAATTCAGGATTTTGGTCCAGCACATAGGCCCAGTAAGAGTCGATAATCTGGTGTAATTGCGCTGATTTTCCATCTTCATTCGCGGCCTGGAGTGGCGCGCTGATCGCCAGTGCTGTCAGTGAAATCAATTTTAGAAAATGTTTCCGGCGCATCTTGCTCTCCTGCAAATAATATCAGCTGCAACCGATATTATTCAGCCGTTCAAGTCAAGTATGATGATATTCGGAAAGGAAAAGTTAGGGGGCTCAGATCAGCTTTGTCCGCAATTCCCCGGCAAGGGCAACGGGAATATCATTGATCCTAAGCGGTGTGGTAACTGATCCGCCCGCAATCCCCACTATAATGGTGGCAAGGCCAAGCGGATGGTCGAGCGGCGATTGGCTAATATCGACGCTCTGAATTTTGCGGATCGGCAAAATCGTCAGTTTTCGTCTCCACCAGCCCTGATGGACATAAAGCTGTGTGGCGCTCAACGCATAAAGGTGATGGCGCCAGTTAAGATACTTGACGGCAATGACCGGGATAGCCAGCAAACTGAGCCCGTAGATTACTGGGTTAAGCAGCATCCCGTTGGCAATACTAACCGCCAAAATCACGACGACCCAGATGATCGCATCGCGCCACCATAATGCCGAATGCACATGATGAAATTGCAGATCACCGGTCACACCTGCAATCCCCGTCTCGACCAGTATCGGATCAATCTCGTCCATTTGCGCGCATGGTGCAACACTATGGTCGCGCTCTCCGCTGCCATCGCTGGCGAGGGACTGGAACTTCAAATGGTGCCAGCCAAAGCGGCTGCGGATGGGTCCGGTTTGAATAATGACAGCCTGCACCCGGTGGATTGGCATAACCATATCGGTCAGCGTAAACAGGCCGCGCCGCCGCCGGAACCCCGGTCTGCCTGTATCAACGCGGTCAAGGCGAAAGCCATATTCGCGGATGAAAGTGCGGATGATACCGCCAACCATTCCCACCACAATGATCGAGAAAAGCATCCCGATAAGCCAGATAAAACGCGTCGTAGCGCTTAGCGTGTATATGATGGCCTGATCTTCAAATTCATCGGCCCAATCCCACAGGCTGAACATCTTTTCGGGGATCAGAAAATCCAGATTCTGGGTAACCGCGCCCATGATGGCGAGCAGGATGAAAGAGAAGTTGAACAGACTGGCAATGAATATCCGCCGGTTGTCCATGGCAAAGAGTGGCGCGCGTTCTTCCCCTTCCGGCTGCTCGTCTCCGTGATCTGAATCGGCAACATCTGCAGCTTCAGCGGTAATTCCCGACTTATAGTCCCGCAGCCTGTCGCGAAGCGCACGGGCATCGGTCAGCAAAAGCGCATCCAGCTTGCCATCCTCGCCCACCGAGGCTCCTGTTTCCAGCTTTACCGTGGCGAGCCCCAATATCCGGCTGATCAACTTCTGTTCCAGGCTGACATCCTGTATCCGGTCATAGGGGATCGACCGGTTATTGCGGTTGAGCAGGCCGCTTTTAATGCGGATTTCCTTTGCTCCAACCTGATAGGTAAAGCGCCACCAGATCAGTGACATGACACCAATGATGAAGCCGGAGAAGAGAAAAGCCGCCAGCAGAGTATAGACAATATTCCGGTCAAAAACGCTGAAATATAAAACAGCAATGGCAATCAGGTTCTGACCAATAGCCGAAACGGATTTCATGATGATGCTGAGCGGATGAAGATGGCGGAACCCGTTGTCAGCCGCCATAGACGAAGCGATTGGTTCTGGGTCTATTGCTGTATGCGCCGGTGATTTGGGGGGAGGGGCATCATTCATATCATGTCTTGACGGATATGATCCTTGATCGTGTCGCGCATGGATTCTGCATCCGAAGGATCAAGGCCGGGCAACGTGACAATGCTGTTATGCGTGCCCGCCGTGTGGACGATCAGGGTCGATAATCCGAACATCCGTTGGAGCGGCCCCTGTGCCACATCAATATGCTGAATCCGGTTAAACGGAACGATCGTATCCGTGCGCCAAAGATATCCGCGCAAAATACGAAGTTGCTGGTCCCCCATGTCATAGCCCCAGCGGCGATAGATGCGATCCGGCAGCAACGTGAAAAGCACAATCGCAATCACCGCCACCGGCCCGGCAACGGCACCTGCTGCCAAGGGTAACTCATTGCGAATGAAAAATTCCGCGACCATTGAAGCAATGAACAGAATGGCCGCAATGATTCCGATATTCAGCCGGATGAGGGATTTGTGCGGAGGGTGTAGCGGGGTCAGGCCCTGATTATAGGTCCGCGCGCTGTCTTGCTCCATCTGGTCAAGCGGGTCGATGATCGTATCGGTCATCATTTTACTATGCCGAAGCTGTGTTATTTAGACAAGACAGTTAAGGGACGTCTCTAAGAAATTTCGGGTGTAAAGAAAAAGGACACCGCACACCGTCATTCCCGCCTGCGAGGGAATGACGAGACATGTTTACGCAGCGGCAAATAGCAAACGAGCCGAACCCTATCGCGCCAGCGCCGCTTCCGCTTGCTCAATCAGCGATTTCATAATGTCCGCCACGCTTTCTTCGGCTTTTACCATGCCGACAGATTGCCCGGCCATAACCGAACCATTTTCGACATCGCCGTCAATCACTGCCTTGCGGAGCGCACCGGCCCAAAAATGCTCGATCTGCAACTGCGCCTCGCCCATTTCAATTTCACCCGCATCCAGTAGTTTTGCGACTTCAAGCTGTTTACGGGTAAATTCTTCGGTCCCCTTGTTTTTCAGGGCGCGGACAGGAATGACCGGCAGACGCGGATCGACCTGGACGCTGATCACGGCGTCACGGGCATTGCCGCGAATGAAGGCTTTTTTGAAATTGGGGTGGGCAATGGATTCATGGGCGCAGACAAAGCGGGAGCCAAGCTGGACGCCGCTCGCGCCCATTTCCAGATAGCTGGCAATGGCTTCGCCGCGGCCAATTCCGCCTGCGACAAAAACCGGAATCTGGTCTGCAATTTCCGGTAATATTTCCTGGGCGAGCACCGATGTGGCCACTGGTCCGATATGGCCGCCCGCTTCCATGCCTTCGATAACAATGCCGTCAACGCCTGATTTGATGAATTTCTTTGCCAGCGAGAGGGCAGGCGCGAAACAGATCACCTTCGCGCCGGTTGCTTTTATCGCTTCAAGGCTGCCTTTGGGCGGCAATCCGCCCGCCAGCACGATATGGCTGACACTATGTTGGCCGCAAACGGCAATCAGTTCCATCAGATCGGGGTGCATGGTGATCAGGTTGACGCCAAACGGTTTGGTCGTGCGCTTTTTTGTCTCGGCAATTTCGGTGTCTAGCAGGTCCGGCGTCATCGCACCGCAAGCAATCACACCAAATCCGCCTGCATTGGAAATCGCGCTGACCAGATTACGTTCGGAAACCCAGCTCATCGCGCCGCACATGATCGCGGTCTCGCTACCAAGCAGTTCTGTGCCGCGCTGCATCAGGGATGCGAGTTTCGATTGCGTCATATATTTCTTACCTTTTAACCTCTTCCCTTCCAACGAAGGGGCAGGGGCGGGTGATTTCAGGAGCAGTGGCGCCTAACCCTCTCCCGAAGAGAGGGGCTTTCATTCAAACCGTTTCTTCTGCATCCAGCCCGTAAGCGGTGTGCAACACGCGCAGAGCTAGTTCGGCATAATCTGCTTCGATCAGAACGCTGACCTTGATTTCCGAGGTGGTAATCGCCTGGATATTGACGCCGCGCTCGGCCAGTGCCTTGAACATTGTCGAAGCAACACCGGCATGGCTTTTCATGCCGACGCCCACGACAGAGATTTTTGCCACATTGGTGTCTGAAAGTATGCGGTTATAACCGATCTGGTCCCTTGCCTTTTCCAGTATCTGCATCGTCCGGTCCAGGTCGCTCGCCGGAGTGGTGAAGGTCACGTCGGTTTCGCCTTTTTCGCGGCCGACGTTCTGGACGATCATGTCCACATTGATGGCGGCTTCGGCCAGAGGTTCAAATATGCTCGCCACTGCACCGGGCTTGTCCGGCACGCGGGTGAGGGTGACTTTACATTCATTCTTGTCATGGGCAATGCCGGTGATGAGCTGGCGTTCCATATCATTTTTCTCCATTTCGCTTTCGCTGACGATCATTGTTCCGGGCAGGTCATCGGCGCATGGCGCGTCGTCCCCGTTAAACGATGACAGCACCTGAATACGCACATTCTCTTTCATCGCCAGACCGACAGAGCGTGTCTGCAAGACTTTTGCGCCGACGCTGGCGAGTTCCAGCATTTCCTCGAACGTAACGGTTTTCAGCTTGCGCGCGCGGGTCACAATGCGCGGGTCCGTTGTGTAAACCCCGTCAACATCGGTATAAATGTCGCAGCGATCCGCCTTTACCGCTGCGGCAATGGCGACGGCGCTGGTATCGGATCCGCCCCGGCCCAGTGTCGTAATCCGGCCATTCTCGCTTATCCCCTGGAAACCCGGAATGATCGCGATTTCACCGCTTTCCATGGATGCGGTCAGCTCAGCAGCATCAATCGTTTCGATTCGCGCCTTGCTATGGGATGAGACAGTGCGGATCGGCATTTGCCAGCCCAGCCAGCTGCGCGCTCTGGCGCCAAGCGATTGCAAGGCAATGGCGAGCAGTCCGGATGTCACCTGTTCACCGCTGGCAACCACCACATCATATTCTGCCGGATCGTATAACGAGCTGGCTTCGCGGCAGAAATTGACCAGCCTGTCGGTGTCGCCTGCCATAGCAGAGACGACAACGGCGACCTCGTGCCCCGCATCGGCTTGCCGCTTGACGATCTGGGCTACCCGGCGGATACGTTCGATGCCAGCCATAGAGGTGCCGCCAAATTTCATCACTATTCGTGCCATGATGCCTGCTTATGTTACTTTCTGTTGAAAAAGGGTCTGAACGAGACGCGTGCGCTGTGATAAAGAGACGATATGACAAACGCAAGCATCAGCAATAGGGAAGTTTCAGGGGCGTCTGTACCTGAAATCAAAAGCACAATAAACCCCGAAGAAGCGGCGCATTTCGGTGCTTTAGCGGCAGAGTGGTGGGATCCGGAAGGCTCGTCTGCCATGCTCCACCGGCTGAATCCGGTCCGGCTCGGTTATATAAGGGACGCGATCAACCTGCATTTCGGCGTTGATCCAGCCGGATTGCGGCCCTTGACCGGCAAGCGCGCGCTGGATGTCGGGTGCGGAGCGGGGCTGGTTTGCGAACCGCTCGCCCGAATGGGGGCAGAGGTAACAGGGCTCGACGCTGCACCGGAAAATATCGCCGCAGCACGCGCCCATGCAGAGCCGCAGGGGCTGGATATTGTTTATCAAAACAACGGGATCGAAACATTCGGTGAAAGCGGATTTGATCTCGTCACCTCGCTTGAAGTGATAGAGCATGTCGAGGATCCTGACGGCTTTGTCGCCGGGCTTGCCAACGCGCTGGCGGATGGTGGTCTTATGATCCTTTCCACCCCCAATCGCACGGCGATGTCAAAATTGCTGATGGTCGATCTGGCGGAGAGGACCGGGCATATACCCAAGGGTACGCATCATCATGACCAGTTTTTCACGCCCGATGAGCTGGAAAAACTCTTGGGTCAGGCGGGCCTGCGCGTGACGGATGTAACGGGCATTTCCTATAGTCCGTCGCATGGTTTTGGGCTTTCCGATAACCTGGCGCTCAATTACCTGATGACCGTGGTGAAGGACTAGACCCTGTTCAATTTTGATTGAATCAAAATTGGGGCCTAGTTTATTGTTTTACCGTGATTTCCGAGCCGTGAAATGTTCCATTTCACTCGAAACCACTCTAAGCAGGGTGCATGGTGAGTAGGGCGACCCCCGCCTTCGCGGGGGTTGATGCTTCGGGATGTGTTACATTACGCGGCGCGTCAAAAATCAACCAGCTCGTAATGGGATGGCGGAGAAATGACTTCCATGCGCTCAGACAATAATGGCCGGAACGAAGGGCGCGATTTGAACATGGCATACCATGCCTTGGTCTGCCCATGGCCCGTCCAGTCGATCCCGCCCAGATAATCCGCTACCGAAATCTGCGCCGCAGCGGCAAGGTCGGCAAGGCTCATCGTCGCCCCGGCCAGCCAGCTACGATGGTCGATCAGATAGTCGATATAATCGAGATGGACATTGGCCCGCCGCATGGCTTCGCGCAATATCTTGGCATCCGGCGGAGCACGATGGACAATGCGTTTATGCATGCGTTCATAAAGCAATGGCGCAGTCACATCACCGTAAAACTGTTCGTCAAACCAGGCCACAAGCCTGCGGATCTCGGCCCGATTTGTCGCGGTGCCATTTATCATCGGGGATTTTTCGACCGTCTCTTCGATATATTCGCAGATCGCGACGCTATCGGCGAGGATGATGTCGCGTTGATCGTGGCTCATCACCGGAGTCCGGCCAGCAGGGTTCATATCCAGAAATTCATCGCGCTGTAGCCATGGCGATTCGCGCACCAGTTCGTAACCGACAGATTTTTCGCCCAGTAACAGACGTACTTTGCGCGAAAACGGACAAAGCGGAAATTGGAATAAATGCCACATATTGTTGCTGTTAAGCCGGATTGTGCTGCGGGGGAAGAGCCTTGATGCGCGAAATGCGGATTACCGGTTCCTTTGCAGGATGACCGGTTTCATTCGGTCATCGCAGCGGTCTTGTAAATGGCCAGCCGGTTACCCGCCGGGTCTATACATTCAAACCTGCGGCCACCGGGATAGTCAAAAATCTCTTTGACAATTAAGCCGCCCGCAGCCGTCACCTGAGCCAATGCCGCTTCCAGATCATCAGCCTCAAAAGTCGGGAGAGGGGCCGCAGGTTCATCCCCGGCAGCAAGACCGATTTGCACAGGTCCGCTTTCTTCCCCGGCATAGTCCGGACCATAATCGGTGAAGTTAAAGCCAAAGGCTTTCTCGTAAAAGGCCTTGCTGGCCGTCATATCAGCGGCCTTCATTTCTATATAATTGGGCGTGATCCGGGACATGCTTATGGTTCCTCCCTGTTGGCTTGTCTGGTGTCATGGTTTGTCCCGTGCGGACATATCATGACTGCAGGCAAGCAAAAAGCGGTTACCGCCATCCCCGCTTAAGCAGGAATGACGATAGCCGGGTTTCGCGCCCCGAAAAACGTGCGTCCTTGGCGTTACTCCGCCGCCTGAATCGTTTCGCTGTCCGATAAAGGATGCGTCAAACGGGTAAGCATTTCTTTTGGACAAACCTGCCAGAAGCGTAACCGCCAGCGGTCCCAGTCGCGCAGAACAGTCTCGGACCATTTACTGTCGGTGGCCTTGAAATGTGCCTCGATAAGCCGCTTAAGATGCTGTTCCCAATATTCGCTTTCCAGCCGTTGCCAGACAATAGATTCGGGATTGGCAAGTTTGGCAAAGTCGCGGTTGAGGTCGAGGATGAAGGCCATGCCGCCGGTCATGCCTGCGCCAAAATTATTGCCGACTGCACCCAGAATAACCGCGTTGCCGCCGGTCATATATTCACAGCCATTGGCGCCGCAGCCTTCCACCACAACATCCGCGCCGGAATTACGAACGGCAAACCGCTCGCCCGCCTGACCCGCAGCAAATAACCGGCCTGCTGTCGCGCCATAAAGCACCGTGTTGCCAATGATCGTATTGCTCTTGCTGTCGAGCGGTGAACTGACCATCTGGCGCACGACGATGGTGCCGCCTGACAGACCCTTACCGACATAATCATTCGCATCACCGAACACTTCCAGCGTGATCCCCTGACATAAAAATGCGCCAAGCGATTGCCCCGCGCTGCCGCGCAGACGGACATGGACATGGTCTTCGTTCAATGTGCTCATGCCATATTTGGCGGTGATCTCTGCCGAGAAACGTGTGCCGACCGCGCGGTGGGTGTTACGCACCGTATAGGTAAGCTGCATTTTCTCGCGCCGCTCAAATACCGGTTTAGCATCGGCAATCATTTGCGCGTCCAGACTATCAGGCACTTCATTACGGTGCGTTGGCAGATTGAACGTGCGCTCTGCGTCCGGTGCGTCAACTTTGGCGAGGATCGGGTTGAGGTCAAGGTCATCAAGATGCTCGGCCCCGCGGCTGACCTGGCGTAGCAATTCCGTTCGGCCGATAACTTCTTCCAGAGTACGGAAACCAAGCCGCGCCAGAATCTCGCGCACTTCCTCGGCCATATAGGTCATCAGGTTGATAACCTTTTCCGGTGTGCCGGTGAATTTTTCGCGCAGCTTTTCATCTTGCACACACACGCCGACCGGACAGGTATTGCTATGGCACTGACGCACCATGATGCAGCCCATGGCGACAAGGCTCAGCGTGCCGAGGCCATATTCTTCCGCGCCCAATATCGCCGCGATGACAATATCACGGCCGGTTTTCAGACCACCATCGGTGCGGAGCTTTACCCGGTGACGCAGATTGTTCAGCGTCAAAACCTGGTTGGCTTCGGTAAGTCCCATTTCCCATGGTGTGCCGGCAAATTTGATCGACGTTTGCGGAGACGCGCCTGTCCCGCCGGTATTACCGGAAATCAGGATAACGTCGGCATGGGCCTTGGCAACGCCAGCCGCAATCGTGCCGATGCCGGCAGAGGAAACCAGCTTTACGCAGACGCGTGCTTTGGGATTGATCTGTTTCAGATCGTAAATCAGCTGCGCAAGATCTTCGATCGAATATATGTCATGATGCGGCGGCGGGCTGATCAAGGTGACACCCGGCGTCGAATGGCGCAGCTTGGCGATAAACTCGGTAACTTTGAAGCCGGGCAACTGTCCGCCTTCGCCGGGCTTTGCACCTTGCGCGACCTTGATTTCAAGCTCTTCACAAGCGCCCAGATATTCCGCCGTCACACCAAAGCGGCCGGAAGCTACCTGCTTGATCGGGCTGGATGCGTTATCGCCATTTTCATAAGGCGTATAGCGACGCTTTTCCTCGCCGCCCTCGCCGGAAACGGATTTAGCGCCGATCCGGTTCATGGCGATGGCCAGTGTTTCATGGGCTTCGGGGCTAAGCGCACCAAGCGACATGCCGGGGGTGTTAAACCGTTTGCGGATTTCTGTAATCGCTTCGACTTCATCAATCGGAATCGGTTCCGGCGCGTAGTTAAACTCCATCAAATCGCGCAGGTAAACAGGTTCCAGCTCGCGGACACCTTGTGAAAATTGCAGGTAAGAGGAATAGCTGTCATGTGCGACTGCGCTTTGCAGCAAATGCATCAGATGCGCGCTGTAAGCATGGGTTTCGCCGCCGTCGCGCTGCTTATAAAAACCGCCGACGGGCAAACGGACTACTGCCGCATCAAATGCCGCTCCGTGTTTCTCCTGGGCATTGATGAACAAGGACGCATAGCCTTCGCCGGAAATTTTCGTCGGCATTCCGGGGAACAGGTCGTTGCACAACGCGCGCGACAGGCCCACGGCCTCGAAATTATAACCGCCGCGATAGCTCGAAATCACGGCAATGCCCATTTTGGACATGATTTTCAGCAGTCCCTCATCCACGGCCTTTTTGTGACGGGCGATACATTCATCGAGTGACAGACCGTCGAAAAGCCCGCGGGCATGGCGGTCCACAATCGCGGCTTCGGACAGGTAAGCGTTCACTGTCGTCGCGCCCACACCGATCAGCACAGCATAGCAATGGGTGTCCAGACATTCGGCTGCACGGACGTTGACCGACGCATAAGAACGCAGCCCCTTGCGGACCAGATGCGTATGTACGGCAGCAGTGGCGATGACCATGGAAATGGACATATAGTCTTCGTCAATATTCTCGTCAGACAGGAATATTTCGGTCTTGCCCTGACGCACGGCCTGTTCTGCTTCATCGCGGATCCGGGCAATCGCATCGCGCAAGGTAATGGCCCCGCCCGTGGTCGACATGGTGCAATCAATCGTGGCAACCGCATCGCCAAATCCGGCCTTTAACCGCTCCCAGTCGCCGCAGCTTAAAACAGGGCTGTCGAGCACCAGAACATTCTCGTTCTGGCTGTCTTTTTCCAAAATATTCGCAAGGTTGGAAAAACGTGTCCGCAGGCTCATCACGTGCCGCTCACGCAGGCTGTCGATCGGCGGGTTGGTGACTTGGCTAAAATTCTGGCGGAAAAAATGGCTGACTTGCCGGGGTTTCAGGCTGATGACAGCCAGAGGAGTATCATCGCCCATGGAGCCGACCGCCTCTTTCGCGTCCTCAACCATAGGGGCGAGGATCATCTCCATGTCCTCCAATGTGTGACCGGCAGCGGCCTGGCGGCGGATCAATTCTTCCTTGGAAAAGTTCATGCCCGATTCCGCCGGAGCGGGGGGCAGATCATCTATCGTCCGGAAACCTTTGACGAGATCGGCATAGGGTTCTTCCGAAGCTATCCGGTCCTTGATTTCCTTATCGGCAAAAACCACGCCTTCCTGAAGATCAACGGCAATCATCTGTCCGGGGCCAAGGCGCCCTTTTTCGGTAATCTGGCTTTCGGGAACGACAACCATGCCGGTTTCCGAACCGATGATCAGCAAGTTGTCCGACGTTTTGCTATAGCGCAGCGGACGCAAAGCATTGCGGTCCACTCCGGCAACGGCCCAGCGACCATCGGTCATGGCAAGTGCAGCGGGGCCATCCCAAGGTTCCATCACGCTGGCCAGATATTCATACATGGCCCGGTGCGAAGGATCGAGGTCCGTGCCATTCTGCCATGCTTCCGGCACCAGCATCAGTTTTGCAGTCGGTGCATCGCGGCCAGAGCGGCAGATGGTTTCAAACACGGCATCCAGCGCAGCCGTATCCGAAGCGCCAGCGGGAATCACGGGTTTGATATCTTCCGAATGATCACCAAACGCGAGGCTTGCCATCTTGATCTCGTGGCTTTTCATCCAGTTGGTGTTGCCGCGTATCGTGTTCACTTCGCCGTTATGCGCAAGGGTCCGGAACGGCTGTGCCAGCCACCATTGCGGGAAGGTGTTGGTGGAATAACGCTGGTGGAAAATCGCGACCCGGCTCTCAAACCGCTCGTCGAGCAGATCAGGGTAAAAGACGGACAGGGATTCGGCAAGGAACAGGCCCTTGTAAATGATGGAACGGCAAGACAAGCTGCAAATATAGAAATCCTGTATCTGCGCCGCGACAGCCTTTTTCTCGATACGGCGGCGAATGAGGTAGAGGTTTTTTTCAAACTCCTCGACACTCTGCCGATCCGGCATCGGCCCTGCGATCATGATCTGTTCGATTTCGGGCCGGGTATTTTGTGCCTTTTCACCAATAACCGACACATCCACAGGCACTTGCCGCCAGCCATAAATGGTATAACCGGCTTCGATAATCTCAGCCTCGACAATGGTGCGACAAGTCTCCTGAGCGCTCAAATCCGTGCGCGGCAGGAATATCATCCCCACGGCCAGCCGGTTGGGTCTGACCTTGTGCCCGCTATCGGCAACCGCATCATCAAAGAAGCGGGCAGGTAAATCAACATGTATGCCTGCACCGTCTCCAGTCATTCCATCCGCATCAACCGCGCCGCGATGCCAAACTGCTTTCAACGCATCAATTGCGGATGATACCACCCGTCTTGACGGCTTTCCATCAGTTGCCGCAACCAGACCGACACCGCAGGCATCAGATTCAAATTCAGGTCGATACATACCGGTATCAGCAAGCCGCTTATGTTCCGGTGTGGGATAATAATGGGTCATTATATTTTCATTTCAATCAATGGAGTCTTCGTCATTCGCAGTTTTCACATTGTGATGTGCAGCGTCTATTCAGGCCGCTTGCTTTTCCGCATTGGCTTTTTCGCGCAAAAATTTATGCATATGCTCAGTCACATCCCGCCCGTCCCGAATCCCCCAAACAACCAGGCTTGCCCCGCGAACAATATCACCGGCAGCAAAAACACCGTCGAGATTGGTCATCATAGATTTATGATCGACCCTCAACGTGCCCCAGCGTGTGACGCTGAGATCGGGACAATCGAACAGGGTCGGGAGTTCTTCTGCATCAAAGCCCAACGCCTTGATGACGAGATCGGCTTCTAGCGTAAATTCGCTATCGGGCTGAACCTCTGGCGAGCGCCTTCCACTTGCATCGGCCGCACCAAGACGCATTTTCGTAGCTTTAACTGCAGTGACATGATCTGTGCCCTCCACTGCTTTAGGGGCTGACAGCCAGACGAATTCAACGCCTTCCTCCTCGGCATTTTTAACTTCGTTCTGAGAGCCGGGCATATTGTCGCGGTCGCGGCGGTAGAGGCATTTTACCGATTTAGCACCCTGACGGATCGAAGTCCTGACACAGTCCATGGCAGTGTCTCCGCCGCCGATGACAACGACATTTTTGTCTTTTGCGTTAAAGCGACCATTGTCGAAATCTGGCACGTCATCGCCAAAGCTCTTGCGATTGGACGCGGTAAGGAATGCGAGTGCTTCCTCCACACCCGGAGCCCCCACACCAGGCATCATTATTTCACGAGCTTTATAAACACCTGTCGCGATCAGGATTGCATCATGTTTGCCCCGCAAGTCATCAAGTGTCGCGTCTTTGCCAACCTCAAAATTCTCATGGAAATTGATCCCGCCATCTTTCAGCCGCTGGACCCGTCGCATAATAATGTCTTTTTCCAGTTTAAAACCTGGGATACCATAGGTCAGCAAGCCACCTGCACGGTCATGGCGATCATAAATATGCACGTCATAGCCAGCCGCGCGCAAATATTCGCCAGCCGTCAGACCTGCAGGCCCAGCCCCGATAATGCCAACTGATTGGCCGCGAGGTTTTCCAGGTACCAAGGGTTCGACCCAACCTTCATCCCAAGCTGTATCGGTAATATATTTTTCTACCGCCCCAATGGTAACTGCGCCATGGCCGGAAAATTCGATAACGCAATTACCTTCGCACAATCGATCCTGTGGGCAGATGCGTCCGCAAATCTCTGGCATCGTGGAAGTGAGGTTCGACATTTCATAGGCTTCCCTGACCCTTCCTTCCGCAGTTAGCCGAAGCCAGTCCGGGATATGATTGTGCAGAGGACAGTGGACGGAGCAATAAGGCACTCCGCATTGTGAGCAACGAGAAGCCTGCTCAGCCGCTTTTGCTGGATCATAACGATCAGCAATTTCACGAAAATCTTCGGCGCGTAAAATCGGTTCGCGCTTTTCCGGATAATTTTGTCCGGTACTAACAAATTTCAACATATCTAGTTTATTTGCGACTTTTGCCATGCCCGTCACTCATTTCCAGTAGTTTTATTATATTTGGGTCAACTCCAACGGCGACTCTTCAGAATGAACTAGGTGCGAGTTGATATAGCTTTAATAGAGCAGGTCAGAATCAGAGTCACGCAAAAATTTGGTAAATGGGCAACTTTGCTGTCCTAATTTAGAATTTTCCACATCATAGGGCTCTAATTGTCTTATGCGGGCTTCTAATTGTATATCAATCCGGACCTAATCCTACCCTGACAAAAATTAGCGACAAATTCAAATGCCGCTTCTATACGGATATTTCGTTCAGATTATCGGGATCCTATCATGACATTTATTCAAATGCTGCTCCTCGCCATTGTGCAAGGTGTCACTGAATTTTTGCCAATTTCCTCATCCGGCCATTTAATACTGCTTCCTGTTTTTACAGGTTATTCCGATCAGGGACCGATGATCGATATTGCCGTTCATGTGGGGTCACTGCTTGCCATTATTACTTTCTTCTTCAAAGATGTGATTGCTCTAGGCAAGGGGGGTTTCGCAACCATTGGTATCGGTAAGGCTGACGCGGAACGTCGCCTGTTATGGTGGATAATTATCGGTACGATTCCTGCGGTAATTGTAGGTCTATTCCTGAAAACAGGAGGATATCTGGATGGGTTTCGCAGCACTACTTTGGTAGGCGTCAACCTGATTATATATGGCATATTACTCGGTATTGCAGACCGAGTAGGGCGACAGGTCAAAACTTTTGAAGAGATGACACTTAAAGACGGAATCATCGTCGGTTTAGCCCAGGCACTTGCACTGATTCCGGGAACCAGCCGTTCGGGCGTGACTATGACGGCAGCACGATTCTTGGGCTATAGCCGTGTTGAATCAGCGCGGTTTTCGTTTCTTCTATCGATCCCTGCCGTCGCGGGGGCCGGCATATTGATCGTGCCGGATCTAATGGAGGCGAATAGTGAACTGCTCAAAGAAGCCTTCATTACAGGCGCTATGACTTTTGTTGCTGCATTACTGACAATGACCTTCCTCATGCAGTTTTTGCGTAAGGCATCTATGATGGTATTTGTGATCTATCGCGTCGCTCTAGGTGCAGCGCTACTGATCTGGTTTTGACGCCGAAAGGTTTAACCCGCTTTAGCCTGCGTCCCAAAACGGCCATGGATTGTATAAGTTTCCATCCATCCATGCCCGACAGCGGCCAGCGGTGTGGGTGTTATACCAAAGGCTTCCATTCCCGCTTGGCCTTCGCTTACAACATTGTTCTTTAGCAGCATCCTATATTGATCGGATGTTATGGGAGCGCCGGGTAAAAAGCCTGTAAGTTTTGCAATAATCTTTGCAGCGATCTCGGGAAGTTCAACAAACACCCGGTCCCGGCGAATTCTTTTAGCAATCTGCCGGTTAAGGTCAGACATGCTAATGACTTCCGGACCACCCAATTCAAAAACCTGACCAGCATATAGTTCCGGATGTTCCAGAGCTTCGGCAACGACCTGAGCAACATCATCGACAAACACCGGCTGAAGCTTGGTTTCACCGCGAATGATTGGAACAATAGGCAACATCCGGATCATCCCCGCAAAACGGTTGATAAACTGGTCTTCCCGGCCAAAGACAATAGACGGCCTCAGAATGATCGCCTCTGGAAAAGCGCTCAGCACTGCTTCCTCTGCTTCTGCTTTGCTCTGCCCATAGCGGGATGGCGATGCAGTATCCGCACCTATAGCTGACATCTGGACCAAGGCGCCGCACCCTGCCTGCGTCGCCGCTTCGGCAATGTTGCGAGCGCCTGTCACATGCACAGCATCAAAATCACCGTCTAATATGCCCACCAGATTGATGACGGCATCACAGCCATGTACTGCGCGGAGGACGCTATCTTTTTTGGTTACATCCGCACTGCAAAGCTGGGTCTGTCCTAGATTGCCTAGCGGTTTGATATAGAATGCATTTTTAGGATCACGTTCAGCCACCCGCACGCGTGCGCCGCGCGACAAGAGATGCTGTGATATATAGCGGCCCAAAAATCCACCACCACCAAAAATACAAATCAGTTGCCCGTCGAGCGTCATAATCCAGTATCCGTTTCTTGTCGCAAATATCTATATTCTGCGCGCGCTTGTGCCCGACCGGCACGCTTCACGCAATATCCGAATCCAATTAATAGCAAGATCAATTATAGTATATTAGAGCGAACAATCTCGCCAAAACAATTTGATTGCAGATAAGCGCAGATGAATCATTGACAATATCATCTTCATAGCGCTAATCGCCCGCTGCTACACCGGTAATGTATCGGCGTGCCCAGATGGCGGAATTGGTAGACGCGCTAGCTTCAGGTGCTAGTATTCGCAAGGATGTGGAGGTTCGAGTCCTCTTCTGGGCACCATTGGTTTTCTTGAAAATCTCCTGAGATCGCTAAAGTCGTTCATTATGTGTCCCACACGGGTTTACTGAATGGATCAATAATTAGCGACCGACACTTTTCGAAGATTCAGATTATCCA
>JADMKQ010000040.1 GCA_015478735.1 Sphingorhabdus sp.
ATCCGGTTGGCGAAGAAGTGGTCGGCCCAGCCGGCCCCACCACCGCGACCCGGATCAACTGGCCCGACATAATATATGACACGGCCCTTGAACTCGACCGGCAATTCCTCACCCTTGTCGAGCATATCCTTAATCCGCTTGTGCGCGGCATCGCGGCCGGTGAGCATCTTGCCGTTGAGCAATAAGCGGTCGCCATGTTTCCACGATGCCACTTCTGCGGCGTCCAGCGTGTCGAGCTGGACACGTTTGGCCTCGGATGACGGCACCCAGTTCACGTCCGGCCATTCATCCAGCTTTGGCGCTTCCAGATAGGCAGGGCCGCTGCCATCCAGTGTGAAATGCGCGTGGCGCGTGGCAGCGCAGTTGGGGATCATCGCAATCGGTTTGCCCGCAGCATGGCAGGGCCAGTCGTTGATTTTGACGTCCAATATGGTGGACAGCCCGCCAAGTCCCTGCGCGCCGATGCCGAGCGCGTTGACCTTGTCAAAAATCTCGATACGCAGCTCTTCAATATCATTGCGCGGGCCGCGCTGTTTCAACTGGCCCATATCAATCGGGTCCATCAGTGATTGCTTGGCAAGCAGGACAGCGCGTTCCGCCGTGCCGCCAATGCCGATGCCGAGCATCCCGGGAGGACACCAGCCAGCACCCATTTGCGGCACCATTTCCAGCACCCATTCCACGATATTGTCACTCGGGTTCATCATCTTGAACTTGGACTTGTTCTCGCTGCCGCCGCCCTTGGCCGCAACGTCAATCGAAACCGTGCTTCCCGGAACCATTTCGACATGCAAAACGGACGGCGTATTATCCTTGGTATTGCGGCGGGTGAATGCGGGGTCGGCAAGGATGGATGCACGCAGCTTGTTTTCGGGGTGCAGATAGGCGCGTCTCACGCCCTCATCGACAATTTCCTGCATGGATTTCGATGTGTCATCAAGGCGGCAGTCCATGCCCCATTTGACAAAGACGTTGACGATGCCGGTGTCCTGGCAAATCGGCCGGTGGCCCTCTGCACACATGCGGCTGTTGGTTAATATTTGCGCGATCGCATCTTTGGCCGCTGGGGATTTTTCCGCCTTATAGGCTTCACCCAATGCCCGGATATAATCCATCGGGTGATAGTAGGATATGAATTGCAACGCGTCGGCAACGCTTTCAATCAGGTCGGCTTGTTTAATCGTAACGGTCATCATGGCTCCGGAAATATACGTGATATGCGATCGGGATGCCTTTTGGCGGATATGATGAAAGTCAGCAAGACTTTGTGTGACCGCCGCGCCTGACGGAAAAGTTAGGCAAGCATCAGACGGGTATCTTATGCAGGCATAAGAGCACCGCGATAATGCGGGTCTTCCATCGCCCGGCCAGCGCCAATCGCGACACAGGTCAGCGGATCATCGGCAATGGTCACGGCCAGTCCGGTTTCTTCGGCTATATGTTCGTCAATGCGCCCCAAAAGCGCTCCGCCACCGGTCAGGACAATGCCCTGATCGACAATGTCGGCGGCCAGTTCAGGAGCCGTGTTTTCCAGAGCATTGCGGACGCTTTCTGTAATCTGGCCCACGGCCTCTGCAATCGCATAGGCGATTTCCGCTTCGGTAATGACGATCTTGCGCGGCATTCCCTTTACCAGATCGCGGCCCTTGATCTGCATGGTTTTTCCGTGATCGATCGGGCTGACCGCGCTGGCCAGTTCATGCTTGATTCGCTCGGCTGTGGATTCCCCGATGGCCAGGTTATGCTTGCGGCGGATATGGGATGTGATGGCATCGTCGATCTTGTCGCCGCCCATGCTCCCCGACGTGCTGAACGCCAGTCCTTGCAGAGACAGCACGGCAACCTCGGTCGTTCCGCCGCCAATGTCGACCACCATCGTGCCAATGGGTTCTGACACTTCGATGCCAGCGCCAATGGCTGCGGCCATCGGCTCCTCGATGAAGAAGATACGCGATCCGCCAGCATTGGAAGCCGCATCGCGTATTGCCCTGCGCTGGACGTTGGTTGATCCGGAAGGGATACAGATCACAATATCAAAACGCCGCAACAATCCGGTTTTCTTGCCATGCACCTTGTGGATGAAATGCTTTATCATCTGTTCGGCAACATCCAGATCCGCGATAACGCCATCTTTCAGCGGACGGATCACCGTTATATTATCCGGCGTTTTACCCATCATCAGCTTGGCATCGCTACCCACTGCACGCACCGTGGTTACGCCGTCATTGGTTTCCAGCGCCACAACAGAAGGTTCGTTCAGAACAATGCCCTGGCCACGCAGATAAATCAGCGTATTAGCGGTTCCCAGGTCAATCGCGATGTCATGCGATTGGAGCTTAAAAAAACTACGCATAAATAATGTGATACTTTATAAAGTGAAAGCGCATCTCCGAATGCACTAGATTAAGAACGTAAAATGACTCTGCCTCAATGGCTCTTCCCTGTCCAGTCAGGCGATACCGAAAATCGACTTCCGCGGCAACTCCGGCACCCTATAATGGCTTGAATGCGGATTGGTATCAATATTCCTCTGGCTTATTCCCGCACACCGAATATAGCAGCGCCATCACGAGATTCACACCACTTGGTAGGCGGATGTAAATTTTTTTATAAATTGCACCTCTGCCCTTGATATCTCTGAGCAAATCTTGAGGTCCTAGGAGGTCCACGCGTCGCTGCGTTGCAATAAGAAATAGCGGGCGACGAAGTGACTCCTGTGTGCGACGAGCAGAGTCATTAAAAAGTCATTTACCCCCTTGCATATAATTTTGTTTAGGCCACTATAGGTTGTGGTTATGCCGAGGGGGTGCACCAACTTATAGTGTTGTTGCATCGGTATCACCGAATCGGTGGGTGGCTCCTCTTGGCATGAATCGCAAGTGGTTTTTTAGGTTTCCGGGCAAAAATAAATGCCCGTCGGGGCTGTAAAAATGTTATGCTCGAACGCTCGGCTTCAAGCAATGGACCGAGTCGAACATTACAGGAACAAATAGCCCAATGTTGGACCGCCAAAAGGCTGGTTTGCGACAAGACTGGTGGGTTGGCAATTTTGAGTTTGGTTAGGGGCTTTTACGATGGATTTTAGAGATACTCGGGATGATGCCGGGAATAGTGGTGCGGATATGATCGAAGGTGATATTGCTGCTGAAGTTTTGGATGCTCCGGCAAAAGCACCGGTGAAAGAGCCGGAAACAAGCAAAAAGGCACAGGCGGAAGCCGATGCTGCAAAGCAGAATGACGAAAATGAGCTGAAGGCCGAGCGCGACAGCCACAGCGTCGAAAAGCGGCGTTTCAAAATCGTTCAGGATGATGCGCGCGATGCGCTGCTCACGGATTTTGGCAAGGAAACGCTGCAAGACCGCTACCTGCTTCCTGATGAAAGTTTCCAGGACCTGTTTTCACGCGTGGCCGATGCCTATGCGGATGACCAGGAACATGCCCAGCGGCTTTATGATTATATTTCCAAGCTCTGGTTCATGCCGGCAACCCCGATCCTCTCTAACGGCGGCACGGGCCGCGGCTTGCCGATCTCATGCTATCTGAACAGCGTGGATGACAGCCTGGGCGGTATCGTCAACACATGGAACGAAAACGTCTGGCTTGCGTCCAAGGGCGGCGGCATCGGCACCTATTGGGGTAATGTCCGCGGCATTGGTGAGCCGGTTGGCCTGAATGGCAAAACGTCGGGCATCATTCCGTTCGTGCGGGTGATGGACAGCCTGACTCTGGCTATTTCACAGGGCAGCTTGCGGCGTGGTTCGGCGGCTTGCTATCTGGACATTGACCATCCGGAAATCGAAGAATTCCTTGAAATCAGAAAGCCTTCCGGTGACTTCAACCGAAAAGCTCTGAACCTGCATCACGGTGTCTTGCTGACCGACGAGTTTATGGAAGCCGTGCGCGATGGCCGGGACATTGACCTGAAATCGCCCAAGACCGGCGAAGTGCGCGGCACTGCCAATGCGCGCTCCTTGTTCCAGAAGCTTGTCGAAACGCGTCTTGCCACGGGTGAGCCTTATATTATTTTCAACGACACGGTGAACCGGACGATGCCAAAGCATCACCGCGATCTGGGTCTGAAAGTATCGACTTCAAACCTGTGTTCCGAAATCACATTGCCCACGGGCCGCGACCATCTGGGTGAAGACCGGACGGCTGTATGTTGCCTGTCCTCGCTCAACCTTGAAAAATGGGACGAGTGGTCTGTGGACAAGGAATTCATCGAGGATGTCATGCGCTTCCTCGACAATGTTCTGCAGGATTATATTGACCGTGCGCCCGATGAAATGGCGCGGGCGAAATATAGTGCCAGCCGCGAACGCAGTGTCGGGCTGGGCGTCATGGGCTTCCACAGCTTTTTGCAGGCACGCGGCCTTGGTTTTGAAAGTGCGCTAGCAAAATCTTGGAATATCAAGATGTTCAAGCATATTTCCGCGAAGGCTTCTGAAGCCAGCATGATGCTTGCCAAGGAACGTGGTCCTTGTCCCGATGCCGCCGATCAGGGCGTGATGGAGCGTTTTTCCTGCAAAATGGCAATCGCGCCCACCGCGTCGATCAGCATCATTTGCGGCGGCGCGTCGGCCTGTATCGAGCCGATCCCGGCGAACATCTATACCCACAAAACCCTGTCCGGCAGCTTTGTGGTCAAGAACCCGCATCTGGAAAAATTGCTGCAGGAAAAATCGAAAGACAGCAACAATGTCTGGAACAGCATCCTTGAGCAGGGCGGCAGCGTCCAGCATCTCGACTTCCTCTCTGCCGAGGAAAAGGATGCGTATAAAACCAGCTTTGAAATCGACCAGCGCTGGCTGCTCGAACTCGCGGCGGATCGCACACCCTTTATTGACCAGGCGCAGTCTCTGAACCTGTTCATTCCGGCGGATGTCGATAAATGGGACTTGCTGATGCTGCACTTCCGCGCATGGGAACTGGGTATCAAATCGCTCTATTACCTGCGCTCGAAATCCATCCAGCGCGCCGGTTTTGCCGGTCAGGAACAGGGCGGCGTGGAAGCGGATAATACCATCGACCCCAAAAAGGTCGAGCTGATGACAGCGGAAACAACCGATTATGACGAGTGTCTGGCCTGTCAGTAGTATTGTTGAGTCAGTAGTTATGGGCCGGTGATCGGTTTCTGCTTACTGCCCCCTCCCGTTTTGCTCCTTTAGGGGAGGGGGCTGTTTTTTAAACGGCTAAAGGCGTGAATAGCTCTCCCTCTTTCCGGGCGAGGCGAAATAGATGTATGAAAGCGGAGTAAGATACAATGTCACTTCTGGAAGCACGCAAAACTTATAAGCCCTTTGAATATCCCTGGGCCTATGATTTCTGGAAGCGTCAGCAACAGATTCACTGGATGCCCGAAGAGGTGCCTCTGGGTGAGGATTGCCGCGATTGGGCGCAAAAGCTGACCGATCATGAACGCAACCTGCTCACGCAGATCTTCCGCTTCTTTACCCAGGCGGATGTCGAGGTGCAGGATTGCTATCACGACAAATATGGCCGCGTGTTCAAACCGACCGAAATCAAGATGATGCTGACCGCGTTTTCAAACATGGAAACCGTCCACATCGCCGCTTATTCGCACCTGCTCGACACGATCGGGATGCCGGAATCCGAATATTCGATGTTCCTCGAATATGAAGAGATGAAGGACAAGCATGATTATATGGGCACGTTCGGCGTCGATACCGACGAAGATATTGCCAAGACGCTGGCCATGTTCGGCGGCTTTACCGAAGGATTGCAGCTGTTCGCCAGCTTTGCGATGCTGATGAACTTCCCGCGCTTCAACAAGATGAAGGGCATGGGGCAGATTGTGTCATGGTCCGTGCGCGATGAATCGCTGCACTGCGAAGGCATTGTCAAAATGTTCCACACATTCGTGAAGGAACGCGATTGCCTGACCAAAAATGTCAAAGAAGAAATCATCGACTGCTGCCAGAAAACCGTGCGGCTGGAAGATGCGTTTATCGACCTGGCGTTCAGCGACGGCCCGGTGACCGGCATGACCGCGAAAGAGATTAAACGCTATATCCGCTACATCGCCGACTGGCGTCTGGCGCAGCTGGGATTCCAGCCAATCTACATGATCGAAGACCACCCGCTCCCATGGCTCGCTCCGCTGCTTAACGGTGTCGAGCACGCCAACTTCTTCGAAACCCGCGCCACCGAATATTCCAAAGGCGCCACCCGCGGCACCTGGAACGAAGTATGGGACAGCTTCGACAAACGCAAAGGCAACAAGATCATCGGCATCGAAGCGACGGATAATGACGATGGCGAGGATATGTTTGAACAAGCGGGGGTTGCTGCGGAGTAATATTTCTTGATCAATGATCAATTTTAGTCAATAAGGGTGACGCCAATTTTGAGAGGAAAGCGCATGGCAAAAGGCAAAAAGGCTCTTGCAAGAGAATTTGTCGATTATTGGTTGGAATACCTTGATGGCGACTTCTCATAGACGCCCAGCGCCAATCTCGAAATGGTGCAGTCTAAAATTTTCCTACCCGACTTACTGTGGGTATTGGAAAATGG
>JADMKQ010000041.1 GCA_015478735.1 Sphingorhabdus sp.
TAAAAGCAACCCAGACCTATCTGACCCAGCAAATCGCAATCTGGAATGGCGGCGATGACTGAACCTCTGATGTAGGAGAAATAGCATGTATAATATGAGCCTTGCACAATCGGGTTATGCGACTGCCGGAAAAGAGGCGCGGGTCATGAATGCCGGGCCGCACGAGCTAATCACGATTATGTTTGAGGAGCTGATAAACCTACTCGACGAGATTTACGTAATTTATGCACGCACGGAAAAGCAGGGGATTGCCGATCAACAAGCCATGGCGCTGACCATAGTCGATTCTTTGATGATCAGTCTGGATATGGAAAAAGGTGGCGATCTGTCAAAAAACCTGCATCAGCTTTATGGTCAGGTCCGTCAGCTTATTGCGGGCAGGGAGCCAGAGAACCGGATGGAAAACAACCGGGCTGCTTACCGGATCATCTCTGAAATATTTGCCGCATGGTCGCAGATCAGGAACTAGTTGCCGCTCGATACGATTTTGCGCCACAGACGGTAGCCTTTGTAGATCAGGAATATACAAAGGGCGAGAAGCAGTAGGGCAATGATGAGCGCGGCGACCGGATTGGCCAGCGCAAGAACGAGCAATCCGGCAGTGGCAACATCTTCGCCGGTTGAGACGACGGCATTGCTGACAGGTTCAGGGCTGGTGTTGATCATCGCGCGCGCTCCGGCCTTCGCGCTATGACTGGCCATTGCAGCGCCGCCGCCCAGCAGGAAAACGATAACCTGCCAGGCCGGATCGCCCGCATCAACAATCGCCAGAGCCAGCAGCGCCCCGCCCAGGGGCCGTATAAACGTGTGTATCCCGTCCCAGATGCTGTCGAGCCACAATATCTTGTCAGCGAAAAATTCTGTTAAAGCGCCGATAGCGCTTATCCCCAAGACCCAAGGGTTGGCAAGGGCATCCAGCATTTGCAGATTTTCGGGCAGGTTGATCCACTGTAACCGCATGGCCAGGCCAGTGACAAAAACCGTGAGATAGAGCCGCCAGCCTGATAAAAGGCTGATACTGCCGGCCAGGCCGAGAAGTTCGACAACACCCATGAACACAAGAGTGCCACGATCCGTGCCCCTTGGCAATTCGCAAACGTATTGGTGCGCAAGTCGGACGCTACTGCGTCTTAATCGATTAATTAATTAGTCGATGCTGCTCTATGGCTTTACAATGCTGACTCTTGGTGTTCATATAGAGCCATGAGTAACCAACAACAGCCGAACAGCACCGACATCCTGACCGGAAAGCCGATGCCAAAACCCATCCCCGCCTCGACATTAGTGATTTTCCGGGATCAGCCCGGTAATGCCGCGCCTGACCTATTGATGGTTGAGCGCTCGTCCAAAATGGCGTTCGCTGCCGGTGCGGCGGTTTTCCCGGGCGGCCGGGTAGATGCTGCCGACTATGATTATGCCAGAACTCTTGGCCATGATGATGTAGATGAATATGCCGCACGTATCGCCGCCATCCGCGAGTCTATCGAGGAAACCGGCATTGCCGTGGCAGTGGAGGGCGATCTGCATGTTCGCCGGGTGACCGAAGCACGCGCGGCGCTGCACGAGGGCACGATATTGTCCGATATATGCGGCCAGTTTGATTGGCAGTTAGACCTGGGCAAGCTGGTTCCCTTTACGCGCTGGTGCCCGCCTTTTGCGGAAAAACGGGTTTTCGATACGCGCTTTTATATGGTCCAGCATGACGATCACGCGGCCGAAGCGACGGTTGACGAGACGGAGAATTACAACCTTTTCTGGAGCAGCGCGCAAGGCGTATTGGAAAAGTCCGACGCGGGGCAGGTCAAAATCATCTTTCCGACCAAGCGCAACCTGGAACGGCTGGCGCAATTTGGCTCCTTCGCAGATGCCGTGGAACATAGCCTCCAACATCCAGTTACTTTGGTATCCCCGATGATCGAGCAGCGCGGAGACATCGCGCACCTGTGCATACCGGAAGGCATCGGCTATCCGATAACCTCCGAACCCATGGAAGCGGTGCAGCGCGGTTTTAATAAATAGGGAAGGATTGGCGCGCCCGACAGGAGTCGAACCTGTGGCCTCAAGATTAGAAGTCTCGCGCTCTATCCAGCTGAGCTACGGGCGCGCATCCAAGAAATCCCTGTTTTAGAGAAACTCCTGCTTAATCGCAGTTTTCTGCGGCTTCGCGGGTAAACAGGAACGAACGGAATGTCAACCATGCTAATCGCCTGCGATATTTAGCGGAAGATATAGCCGATAATTGGTTATGCCATTGAAACCTGACGAAGATTGGGTAACGTCGCCTGATGAACACCAATCCTATCCAGCGCAGCTCCGCCGATAACCAGTTAGGGCACCGTTTCCGCTATTTTGATTTCGTGATGGCGGCCTTTGTCACGGTTTTGCTGCTGTCCAATGTTATCGGCGCGGCCAAGCCGACTTTTGTCACGATCAGCGGTGAGCAATGGGTTTACGGGGCCGGGATATTATTTTTCCCGCTCGGCTATGTGATCGGCGATATTCTGACCGAGGTTTATGGCTATGCCCGTGCGCGGCGGGTTATCTGGGCTGGCTTTGCAGCTCTGCTATTCATGGCGCTGATGAGCTGGGTTGTCGTGTCTCTGCCCCCTGCGGAAGGATGGGAAGGCCAATCGGCTTATGAGAGTGTCTTCGGCCAAGTCCCGCGCATCGTTGCGGCGTCAATTGCTGCATTCTGGGCGGGCGAGTTTGTGAACAGCTATGTCATGGCGCGGATGAAGGTGTGGACCGACGGCAAAATGCTATGGACGCGGACAATAGGTTCCACAATTGTAGGGCAGGGTGTTGATAGCCTGATTTTCTATCCGCTGGCGTTCTGGGGCGTGTGGGAACCGGCTGCGGTGTTCACGGTCATGGTCACCAACTGGCTGCTCAAAGTATCGTGGGAAGTGGTGCTGACACCGGTAACTTATGTCGTGGTCGGATGGCTGAAGCGGCAGGAGGGCGTGGATATTTTTGATGAGTCGACGAACTTCACACCGTTCAGCACTTCTGTCTGAATCATTTGATAAGGCCGTTTTTCTCAGCCCATCGCGCGAACAGAAAGAGCGCCAGCCCAACAACCGGTATGGCTATCGGCATGATCCAGCCCGTTTGATCGAGATAATCGATATAGCCATCAAGGATGAAAAAGCTGGCAAATTGGACCAGCACAGCTAGCAACGATAGCAGGAACAGGCGAACAGCGATTGGTCTACGCAGCAATAGCATAACTGATCCGAAAAACCCCGCGATTACGGCAACGGAAAAGGCTGCGCTCGCCCAATAGGGGCGGTCGGCGTAGAGACTCTGCTGTTCCAGGCTTAGCTGCGCAAAATCTTCTGCAGTCATTGTGATATCCGCGACATAAGCAGCAAGACCGAGGCCATTCCATATCAGAGCCGCTATCGCGATGATCCAGAACCAGTTCGGCGTGCGTTCGTTCCGTTCCATCTGATCTCCCCTTAGTTAAATTAAGCCTCTACCTACATGTAAACTTGTTCCTTTATACGCTGATGCAAGTTGCAATTGCACAAAAGGAACACTGATTGAATTGATCGGAAACTTAGATATCTGCGATGAAGTTAATCAATTTCATAAATATATGGGAGATGTGTATAAGGGGTTCATCAAACAATTGGAGCAAAATATGATTGGCAGAACTATCCCCCAGGTTACCCTTCGCACCCGCGTTCGTGATGAAAGCGTAGACGGCCCAAACCCGTTCCGCTGGCAGGATGTAGATACCAAGGAACTGTTCAGCGGCAAACGGATCGCTGTCTTCTCCTTGCCCGGTGCTTTCACTCCCACGTGTTCAAACGAGCAGTGCCCGGCTTTCGAACGTCTCTATGACGAATTCAAAGAAAAAGGCGTTGATGAAGTCTATTGCATCTCGGTCAACGATGCTTTCGTTATGTATCAGTGGGGCAAATCGCTTGGCCTTGAAAAGGTCAAATTGCTTCCTGACGGCTCCGGCGACTTTACCCGGCGCATGGGTATGTTGATCCGCAAAAACCACCTTGGCTTTGGTGATCGTAGCTGGCGTTATGCCATGATCGTCGATGACGGCGTAATCAGCGGATGGTTTGAAGAGCCAGGCATTAACGACGAAGGTCAGGACGACGATCCTTATGGTGAAACGTCACCAGAAAACTTGCTGGCCTGGTTGTCCGTTAGCACCAACAAAAAACCGAGCTAAATTGGTTGAATAGGGCTTGCCCTGACCTTGGGCGCGGTCTACATAAGATGTAAATGGGCCGCGAGTGATTATTCATTCGCGGCCTTTTCATTATGGCGATAGTTGTTGGCTTATGACGACACTAAACAAACCAATCATCATGACGGCCATGATGGGCAAGCAGGATTTCGCCTGGGCTAACGGTCTTCGCCGTCTTTATTATCCGCCAGAGCGCAATATGACTCCGGCGCACATCACGCTTTTCCATCATCTGCCACCTCGCGCACTGTATGAAATCAAGCAGGCTGTGGTTGACATAACCCGCTATAACGCCCCTCCAGAGGCAATGCTGCAACGTCTGATCCACTTGGGCAGCGGGGTTGGTTATCAGCTTCATTCGCCCGACCTGTTGGCGATGCGGATGGAACTGGCCGACCGCTTCCACGGACTATTGACCGCGCAGGACCAACAAGTCCCCCGGCTGCATATCACGGTGCAGAACAAGGTATCTGCCAAGGAAGCGAAAGACCTTTTGGCCTTACTGGAGCAGGATTTTGAACCCAGAGCGTTTCAGGTCAAAGGGCTGGCTCTGCAATATTATATGGATGGTCCCTGGCAGCCGATCGGCGAATGGCCGTTCCGGGGTTAAACCTGCTCGATTTCCTTGATCGGGATTTCGGGATCAGCCAACTGAGTTGTGTCTAGGCATAAGCCCCCTTCAACCACTTTGCGGCCCTGCACATAATCCTTGGTTGTGTTGACACAATCGAGTGCGATCACCTTGCCGTCTTTCAAATAGACAATCGTGAATTTCCGGCTGTCCGGATCTCCGCGCACGACATATTCGTCATGGCCGGTGGAAAGGCCCACGGTCTGTAACTTGAGATCATATTGATTGGACCAGAACCAGGGAACAGCATCATAGCTGCAATCCTCACCCATGATATCCATCGCAGCGACCTTGGCTTGATCATTGGCATTTTGCACCGATTCGAGCCGTATGTGAGCTCCGCCAGCGTATCGGTTTCCATGTGCTGCACAATCACCGATGGCATAGATACCGTCCAGACTTGTGCGGCAATTCTGGTCGACATCAACGCCGTTGCCAGCAGTCGCACCAGCAGCGACCAGCGGGCCGGTTTCGGGAATGATGCCAATACCAACGATAAACATATCAGCATCCAATATGCGCCCGTCAGACAGCTTTACACCCGTTGCCATGCCGGAATCGTTGGTTTCAAATGCCTCGACTGTTGATTCAAGTTCAACCGTGACGCCCTGACGGCGATGCTCTGCCTCATAAAAGCGGGACAGGGTTTCGCCAGCCACCCGCGACAATACGCGGTCGAGCGATTCCAGAACCGTGACCTTCTTGCCCAGTTTGGTCAGCACGGCAGCAGCCTCAAGCCCGATATACCCGCCGCCAACAACAATAACCTTTTCGACCGTAGGCAGCGCAGCCATGATCTTGTCCACATCGGCGCGGGAGCGAACAGCATGAATATTGCGTGCCTGACTCCCCGGACAATTGAGCATCCGCGGTGATCCGCCTGTAGCCCAGATCAGCTTGCCATAACCGATTTCTTCGTCAGTGCTCAGCGTGACCATTTTACCCACCGGATCGACTTTCGCGACGCGGCAGCCAGTCAAAAGGTCGATTTCCCGTTCCGCCCAGAAACTTTCCGGACGCAGCATGATGCGCTCAAACGGTTTGTCACCGGCCAGATATTCTTTGGAAAGGGGAGGGCGCTCATAGGGGGGATATTTCTCGTTGCCTAGCAAGCCAATCGTGCCGTCAAATTTCTGCTGCCTCAATGCAATAGCGGCCTGGGCTCCGGCATGGCCAGCTCCCACAATTAAGACGTCATAACTTTTATTCACATTTAGCCCCTTTGGATTGTCTTGCGGCAAGGCGGGTTTGTTAGCGCTTATTATAGCCGCGTTGCAAGCATTAGCAGAAAATGATCTGCAACTTGTTGACCGATCAGAATGCTATGCCTATAGCGCCGCGGTCCAAGGTTTTTAGGAGCGATTCTGATCGCGATCAAAAACCGATGGATTAGGTCGATTATCCGCGCTAATGGCTCGGACAGATGGCCCGGTAATACGGCGGAGTAGCTCAGGTGGTTAGAGCAGTGGAATCATAATCCATGTGTCGGGGGTTCGAGTCCCTCCTCCGCTACCAAACAAAGCATAAAAGAGATCGGAAGAGCACACGGTCTG
>JADMKQ010000042.1:0-5017 GCA_015478735.1 Sphingorhabdus sp.
GCCGGGGATATACCCAGCGCCGAAGACCTGCTCGACAGCGCCGATGATGCGCCGACCATCCGGCTGATTAACGGGATTATTGCCGAGGCTGCGCGTCAGGGTGCTTCCGACATTCATATCGAACCTTATGAAACCGGGCTGGTCGTGCGTATGCGCGTGGACGGGGTATTGCACGAAAAACTGCGTATGCCGCCGCATGTCGCCAGCGTTATCGTCAACCGGATTAAGGTGATGGCGCGGCTCGACATTGCCGAGCGCCGGATTCCGCAGGATGGCCGGATCAGCCTGACACTGGGCGGGAAATTGCTGGACGTGCGTGTGTCCACCCTGCCCAACCGGGCGAACGAGCGTGTGGTTATGCGTATATTGGACAAGGAGAGCGCAGCCATTTCGCTCGACCTGCTGGGCCTTTCGGATGAAACGCACGCGATATTGACCGAAGCCTTGTCCGAACCCAATGGCATCATTTTGGTCACTGGCCCGACCGGATCGGGTAAGACCACTACGCTTTATGCAGGCCTGAAACAGCTTAACGACGGCAGCCGCAACATTTTGACGGTCGAGGACCCGGTTGAATATGCCATCGAGGGCATCGGCCAGACACAGGTCAATGCGAAGGTCGGCCTGACCTTTGCAGCGGGCCTTCGCGCCATCTTGCGGCAGGACCCCGACGTGGTGATGGTCGGCGAAATCCGTGACAAGGAAACCGCCGACATTGCGGTTCAGGCCGCGCTGACCGGCCACCTTGTTCTGTCCACCGTCCATACCAATGATGCCGTAGGCGCGATTACCCGGATGCGTGACATGAAGGTCGAGCCTTTCCTGCTCGCCTCGACTATCCGCGCAGTCATTGCCCAGCGGCTGGTCCGCAAATTATGCGAACATTGCCGCACACCGATACAGGCGGATGGCTCGCTGGCGTCTCTGCTTGGATTTGACCGCGGCACCGTCGTGTTCCGCGAAACAGGCTGCGAGCATTGCAACCATACCGGCTTTCAAGGGCGCATCGGCGTGTTTGAAGCCATTCGCATCGACGACACGATCCGCAAGATCATCAACGATGGCGGTGATGAAAGCAGGATTGCATCCCATGCGTTCCTGAAAAACAAGTCCCTCGCCTCCGCTGCGCGTGTTATGGTCCGTCAGGGCCTGACCACAGCCGAAGAGGGGATCAGAATATCAAGACGGGAAGATATATCGACATGAATATTCTCAAGACCGGACACGAGCCTTCACAGGGAAGGTTCATCCGCAAAATCATCTTCAACCTGCTGACGGACTTCCAGCGTCCGGCAAAAGATGCGTGCGGGATGCGGCCACCTGTTCTGAATGTTCCGACCAGCCAGGCAGCCAAAACCACCGAAGCGACAGCAAACGGCTTCACACTGGTCGAATTGATGGTGGTCATCTTCATTCTGGGGCTGCTCACCACCGTCGTCGTGATCAACGTCCTGCCCAGCCAGGACCGCGCCATGGTGGAAAAAGCGCGGGCCGACATTGCGACAATCGGACAGGCGCTGGAAATGTATCGGCTGGATAACCTGACCTATCCGTCATCTTCGGACGGGCTGACGGCCTTGGTATCTGCGCCGCAAGGGCTGTCTGCAACCACGCGTTACCGGCAGGGCGGCTATATCAAGAAGCTGCCCGATGATCCGTGGGGACGGCCTTATCAATATGATAATCCCGGCCGCAATGGCCCCGGCTTTGACCTCTATTCGCTGGGCGCAGACGGCGCTCCGGGCGGTGAGAATGATGACGCGGATATATATGCCGAGTGAGGGACGCTATTAGGGCGTTTCCTCCTTATCACTTCGTCATTCCCACGAACGCGGGAATGACGAAGTTCTTTTAGCGTAGCCCTAAAAACCTTAACGAAGCGACAGAGCCTCGCGCACTTTGCGCCAGTCCACGACCTTGTAGTTCTGCTGCCCGTCACCGTCATCGGTGTCGTGCATGGCAATTGCGCCTTCGGGGAATTGTCCGATAGCACCGCTCCATGCGTCGAGGCCGTCGGTTCCGGTTACAGCATCAATATCGCCGCCTTCCACCGCGAAACGCCCGACATAATGATAATTATCGCCCTCGATCCGCCAGACCGGATAGGTCGCGTCGCCCTGGCTTGATGCGATAAGATAATCGGTTCCGCGATCACGCATGATCGTCAGCCCCTCAACATCGTCGGTCAGATGCTTGCCATCCACCGGCGCGACCATGACAGGCGTAGTGCTGGCTCCGGAAGTCAGGTCAAAGCGCCAGATCGCGACATCTTCCTCACCGACATAAAGCCTTTTCGCCTTGTCATCGACGACGCAGCCCTCTGGCTGGCTACCGACTTTCAAGGTGCGCTCCAGTGTAGCCGATGCGCTCGCTGCCTCGTTTTCAAGGCGATAGACGCGCACTTCGCCGTCCTTGTTATTGGGGATCATATAGAAATTGCCGTCGATTTTGGCCGTGCAGAAACCATAAGGCTCGCCAAATTCCGCGCCCGTCGCGATAAAGCCATAAGGACGGATTTCAAACGTGTCCGGATCGAACAGGTAAGTGATAACACCGAATTGCTTCCGCTCGGTCGCCGCGACAAGGACATATTCCTTGCCATCCACCACAAAGCCGGTCCGCAGATCGACATTGTTCAGCGGACCATCGGGCAGGAACTGGCGCACTTTGCCGTCCATGTCGTGCACATAAAGCCCGTCACTCTTGTCCGTGCCAAACAGCACAGCCCGCGTGGGATCGCGCGGATCGGCCCAAAGAGCCGGATCATCGGCATCGACCTCGGGGTCCGTGGTCACCAGCGTTTCCATAGCAGCAGGCACAGGCTTTGCCGGATCACCCAGCGCAGCGGAGCCTTGCGGCAATTCGATTTCGCTTGCGGCACAGCCGGCGAGCAGGATGAGCGGAAGAGTGGTCAGCAGATATTTCATGATTCAATCCTTTTTGCGTGCTGTGCAGGGTAAGCCATCGGGGCCGGTGTCGCCGGAGCAGCGGCGCAAATCAATCAGGCCATCGACCTCGACCAGCCGGTTGCCGCCGTCGGCGTGCCGGATAAGGTCAAAACCATCATAAAGCCGCCCCGTCGCGGTCCGTGTGCGAAGCCGCAGCCGGTCGCCCTCGACATCAACCACCTGGAAAAGCTGCGTATCCTCTGCCACGCGGTCGGGCTGCTTGTCGGAGCGGTCGTTAAGGCCATACATTTTCGACCCTGTGACGGAGACCAGATAGACCGGACCTTGCACCTTGCCATCGGCGCGGGCCTTGGCGGACGCCGTTTTTCCGGCCTCTGCGGTCAGGCGGCTGTAGCAATGGTCATGCCCTTGCAGGACGAGATCAACCTTGCGCTTCTCGAACACCGGCTTCCACGCGGCCTTTAGCTCCTCGGTATCACGAGGCCGCGCACAGGTGAAAATCGGCTGGTGAAAGGTCACGATATTCCATTTCGCCTTGCTGGAAGCCAGCGTCGCATCAAGCCATCTGGTCTGTGCGTCAAGACCACCGAGATCAAGCCCGGCTGTGCCATCAAGCGCGATGAAGCGGACATCCTGGTAATCGACATAATAGGTCGTCTCTTCCACACCCTGCGCGCCATTATCGGGCAAAGCAAATGTGCGCGGCCAGTGCGGCCCCAGCTTGCGGCTTTCGCTGCCATCTGGAGCGATAATATCGACATATTCGTGGTTTCCAGTCGCCGGAAGCTGCGGCACGATCGCGTAATTATAAGCGCCTGCCTGTGTCCACTCGCCCCACTCGTCATCATGCACCATGTCTTCGCGCTGGGCGACAAGATCGCCTGCATGGACGACCAGAGAAGGGCTGGCAGTAGAATGGAAAGCCTCACGGATCACGCGGGATGCAATGCTGAGAATATTATTCTGCGTGTCGCCGAGATAGAGAAACCGGAACGGCTCTGCTTTGTCAGATGCCGTGCGGAACTGAAACCATTCGCTCCACCCTGCACTGCCCTTCACGCGGTAAACATAGGCGGAACCCGGCTCCAGACCGGTAAAGCGCACCTGGTGATAGATGGCATCGCCATTTTCGGTCGTGATCGGGGAGCTTGTTCCCGTAATCGTCGTCGCCCGCGCTTCCAGGCTGGGCCCGTCAATCGCCGGGGCGATCTGCGCCTGCGCTATGTTCTGCTCTGTATCGGTGCGGAAAGCGACCGCCATTTCCCGCGCGGCATCAGCGCCAGCGCTCAGCACGATGCGATCCGCCAGATTACGGGCCGCATAAGGTTGCCCTACCGAATGGGCGGGTGCTGCCTGCTCGGCATAAGCCGGGAACGTGGCGGCGGTCATCGCCAGCAGGGCGGCGGTGCTCAACATCTTCAAACGCATATATATTTCCTCATTATCAATCGGCCTTCGCGGCTGCGCGGGTAAATGCTTCGCGCAGCACGGCCAGTGCTTCTTTTGCATCGCCATAGCCCGACAATATGACCGGGCTGTCTCCGTTCGCATCCTGTTTATAGACGCGGAAAAATGCTGCCAGCCTCTCGCTGGCCCCGGCGGGCAGGTCGGCGACGGATTTTATCTTCTCATAATCCGGATCAACCTTGGACACCGGCACGGCGATGATCTTCTGGTCATCTTCACCACCATCGACCATCTGCAAAATACCGATGGGCCGGACCTTTATCCGCGCGCCGGGAATGACCGGCTCACGCGAATAGACCAATATGTCCAGCGGATCACCGTCCCCTGCCAAAGTCCCGTCAATGGACCCGTAATTGGCCGGATAGGCGACCGGCATCGCAAGAAACCGGTCCACGAAGATATGCCCTTCCGCATCGCGTTCATATTTGACGCTGCCGCCGGACGGGATTTCAATGATTGCGGTGACTGTTTCCACCACGCCATCGGGCGTAGTGGCTGTTTGTGCCCCGGCTATTGGGACCGGGGCAACAAACATCAGGCTGGACAGAAGCCCCGATAAGAACAGGGCCAATATCCGACCCGGTTTCATCAGAAGCTCGCCCGGACGCCGAACTTCGCGGTCAGACCATATTCCTCATATT
>JADMKQ010000042.1:5117-6323 GCA_015478735.1 Sphingorhabdus sp.
CATCAGAAGCTCGCCCGGACGCCGAACTTCGCGGTCAGACCATATTCCTCATATTGCAGGAGCCGGTCACGGCCCTCGTAACGCTGGTACGCGGTATAAGGTTCATCGAGAATATTGACCAGTTCGCCAACCAGCTGGACATTGTCCGTAATTTGATATTTCGCTGTCATATCAAGCTGGAAGTGGTTTTTGACATAGCGGTCCTCGTCCGCATCGCTGCCGATTTCGTCCAGATAGCCGGACCGATATGCACCCGAAAGCCGCAGGCTGACCGGGCCTTTCTCATATCCCAGAACGCCGTTGAGCGTGTGTTTGGATGACGAGACAAGCGGTATCTTGCGGCCATTGGTCATATCTCCGTCGGCCAGCCTTCCTTCCGCATCGGTATAGGTATAGTTGACGTTCACCAGCAATCCGCTGAGCAGACCGGGCAGGAAATCGAGCGATTGCTGATAGGCAAATTCAAAGCCCTTCACCGTCGCTTTTTCGCCGTTGATAGGAACGGTCCCTTCCAGAACCTCGATGCCGTTAAAGACGAACGGATCATCCTCGGTGCCTTCAAACTGGCCCTCGACGATGAAATTGTCGATGGTCTTGTAGAAGAAACCACCCTGGATCACCGCGTTGCGGGCAAAATAATATTCACCCGTCAGATCGAAGTTCCAGCTGCGATATGGTTGCAGGTCGGGGTTGCCGAATGAACCTTCACGCTCGCCATCCTCGTTTTCCTCAACCACAAAGCGCGGAGCAATGTCGGAAAGGTTCGGACGCATCACGCTGCGGTAAGCACCGGCGCGCAGGATAACATTCTGGGCCGGTTCAAAGCGCACGTTCAGGCTGGGCAACCAGTCGGTATAGTCGCGCTTGACCTGCACCGGTGTGATTTCCAGCGTTTCCAGATCCTCGTTCACCGTCAGCGAATTGGCCATGAACTCGTTACGGGTGCGCTCTACACGAACACCGCCGATGACGCGAAGCACGCTGTTGTCGAACCGGCCGAGCAGGTAACCGGCAAGAATATCTTCCTTGGCGCTATAATCTTCGGCAGCCGAAACCCAGTCGCTTTCAACTTCATTGCGTTCCATACCGGCAGTGCCGTTGGCATCGTAGAATTTTTGCCACTGATAGGCGCCGGGCACCGGCTCGATAAAGGCGAGGCCATAGCTTTGCTTGCCCAGAACATCGGCAAGGGTGAAGCTGTCATCA
>JADMKQ010000043.1 GCA_015478735.1 Sphingorhabdus sp.
CGGCGCTCCCATTACGCGACAGTTATGACACTCACCAGACCGAGCGTAGCGAGGCCAGGCCGACCGGCCGCCGCGCCTTATTGGCGCGTACCCAAGTGCGCGGATACGCCCGCCCGGCGATTGAGGTAATAATAAAATTGCTCTAAACCGCTGCCGGTCTATATTGCGCCCCATGACCACAAATAATGCATTCCCACGCACCCGCCTGCGCCGCACGCGCGTATCTGCCTGGACCAGAGCAATGGTTCGGGAAACTGTCCTGACACCGGCCGACCTGATCTGGCCTTTATTCATTTCTGAAGGGAGCGGGGTCGAGGATCCGGTTGCCGCCCTGCCCGGCGTTTCCCGCTGGTCGGTGGACCTGATCGTCGAACGCGCAAAAGAAGCCCGCGATCTTGGCATACCGTGCATCGCGCTATTCCCCAATACACCGGCTGACAAACGCAGCGATGATGGTGCAGAGGCGCTTAATATCGACAATCTGATGTGCCGGGCAACAAAGGCGATCAAGGATGCTCTGGGCGATGATATCGGCGTGCTGACCGATGTGGCGCTGGACCCCTATACTACGCACGGGCAAGACGGACTGATCGATGCCAATGGCTATGTCGAGAATGACCGGACGCTCGATATGCTGGTCAAACAGTCGCTCAACCAGGCCAATGCCGGGGCGGATATTATTGCTCCTTCCGACATGATGGATGGCCGCGTCGCTGCGATCCGCGACACGCTGGAACTCGCCAATCATCACAATGTCCAGATCATGGCCTATTCAGCCAAATATGCCAGCGCCTTTTACGGACCGTTCCGCGATGCGGTGGGTTCCAGCGGGGCATTGAAAGGCGACAAGAGAAGTTACCAAATGGACTTCGCCAACAGCGATGAAGCGATGCGCGAAATTGCCATGGATATTGCCGAAGGCGCAGACAGCGTCATGGTCAAGCCCGGTCTTGCCTATCTCGACATCATCTACCGCGCCAAGACCGAGTTTAACGTCCCGGTTTTCGCCTATCAGGTATCGGGAGAATATGCGCTGGTCGAGGCTGGTGCAGCCGCCGGTATTGGTGACCGTGATGCGTTGATGATGGAAAAACTGATCGCGTTCAAACGGGCGGGTTGCTCCGGCATCCTGACCTATTATGCCGCAGACGCAGCGCGGTTGTTGCGCGACGGAGCGTTTGCATGAGCGATGTTGTTCTTGAAACGGAGCGGCTTTGCCTGCGTAACTGGCGGGAAAGTGATATCGAGCCGTTTATGGAGCATCTGAACACGCCCAAGGTCATGCGCTGGCTGGGCGGTGTGCAAACGCGGGAAAAGTTTCTGGCGGCGGTTGAACGTATCAAAGGCTATAATCAGGATTTCGGCCACACTTTCTGGATTATCGAGCGCAAGTCCGATGGCGCGCTACTCGGCTTTTGCGGGTTGAAGCGGGTAAATGCGCCGCAACCCAAATTAACCGGCGCGTTTGAAATAGGCTGGCGGCTGCGCGAAGATGTCTGGGGGCACGGCTATGCCAGGGAAGCGGCTACGGCTGCTCTGGATGCCGCCTTTACCCGGCACAAGGCTCCCTTTGTCGTCGCACTGACGGTTGCAGGCAACGAATCGTCATGGGGCCTGATGAAACGGCTTGGCATGACACATAGACCGGAACTGGACTTTCATGATCCCAATTATGATAATGACCTGAATCCGACTATTGTTTACCGCATCGAAGCCAAAGACTGGCTAGCTGCCAAGGAGAAAGCCGAAACATGACCGAACCGCTCATCCTTCCGTTTAATGGCAAAACGCCAAAGATTCACGAATCGGCCTTTATCGCCCCCGGCTGCAAGATTATCGGTGATGTGGAAATCGGCCCGGATGCCAGCATCTGGTATAATTGCGTGATTCGGGCAGACGTGAACTTCATCAGAATCGGCGCGCGCAGCAATATTCAGGACGGCACGACCATCCACTGCGACAGCGCGACACCGGCCACGCCAAACGGCAATCCGACGATCATTGGCGATGATGTCTTGGTCGGCCACATGGTCATGCTCCACGGCGCCACGTTGGAAGACCGCGCCTTTGTCGGTCTTAGCACCACGGTCATGGACGGCTGCGTCATCGAAGGCGACGCTATGCTCGCGGCTGGCGCAATATTGACTCCGAACAAACGCATTCCGACGGGCCAGCTATGGGCCGGATCACCCGCAAAATATATGCGCGACCTGACGGAACCGGCCATCGCAGGCATGCGTCTGGGTGTCGCCCATTATGTCGAGAATGCCAAAGCGCACAAAGCCGCAATAGAAGCGGCCCGGAAATAAGTGACGGAAATAGATTATAATTAACGCAAGCGCGATTGCAGCGCTTCGATTTCCCGTTGCTGGGAGGCTACCTGCCCTTCAATCCTGTCCCTTGATTCTGCGATCAAGGCCGCACCGCCCGGCTGCGCTCCGTCCAGTTCAGCACTCAGGCGCTGCCGGTAAAGCAAATCCATATCTGCCAGCGCCGATACAGAAGGACTGCGGTCCATTTCCAGCGAGGAAAGTTCCACCTGCGCGACCACCCATGATTCGCTTGAAGGCGCAGCGCCCTGCGCCGCCGAAACTCGCTGCCGGACAGTAGACAAATTGTTCAGAAATGCCTGATGCGCCGTGTTGCTTTGCCGGATCGCTGCCGAGACAGCATTGCCAAGTTCAGCGGGCAGATCGGTCATTTCAGGCGGTGGCGGAGGAACCATTTCTTCAATGGCCGGGCCATCCTCATAAGGCCGTTTGGCCAGCGAAGGAAAATCACCGGACTGCATAGCGCAGGCGGATAAAGACAGGCCCAGAACCGGCACCAGAAGCACAGATATTCTCATAAAATGTCTTTAGGCTGCGGGGATTGCCGCCGCAATGGCCTTTACGCGCTCTTGCACCGCGCCTGCGATTTCCTTACATTCGCGTAGCGTCCTCCACCGCGCTCAGACGGGGCTGGCTAACGGGCTGACTATTGGCCCAGCATCAAATTAGCTAAAAATCGGCCAATACCGGTTGACACAGCGCAACCCATCTAGTAGCCGCTCACTCTTTCCAGCGTGAGCGTAGAGACTCGCGTTTCCTTGCCCATGCGCTGGAACCACAAGATTGAAACGGAAAAATGCCATGTTCGCTATAGTGCGCACCGGCGGTAAACAATATCGTGTTGCCGCAGGAGATATAATCGCAGTCGAAAAACTAGCTGGTGAAGCCGGTGATTCGGTAACCCTTGATGATGTTTTGCTGGCCGGTGACGGCGGTGACATGAAAGATCTTAAAGGCTTGACCGTGGCTGCGGAAATCCTTGCGCAGGAAAAAGGCGAGAAGGTCATTATCTTCAAGAAACGCCGCCGGCACAATTATCGCCGTAAAAACGGCCATCGCCAGCAGCATACCGTGTTGAGAATCAACGCGATCGGTGATGTGAAAGCAGAAAAGAAAGCTGCTCCTAAAAAGGAAGCCGCCAAGTCTGCTGAAGACAAGCCCGCAGAAACCAAACCAGCAGCCGAGAAAAAAGCTGCTCCGGCTAAAGAAGCTGCGACAACCAAAAAAGCTGCCGAAAAGCCAGCGCCGAAAAAGGCTGCTGCTGACAAGGAAGCAAAACCGGCCGCAGCTAAAAAAGCTTCAGCCAAGAAGCCAGCCGCTAAAAAACCGGCTGCGAAGAAAGAGGACTAAACCATGGCACATAAGAAAGCAGGCGGTTCTTCACGTAACGGCCGTGATTCAGCAGGCCGCCGTTTAGGCGTTAAAAAATTCGGTAGCGAAGCTGTAGTAGCTGGCAACATTATTGTTCGCCAACGCGGAACCCAGACCCATCCGGGTCGCAATGTCGGTATGGGCAAAGACCACACCCTTTTTGCGCTCGTCGATGGCAAAGTGGAATTCCACAAAGGCAAGCTCGGCCGCAAATATGTGTCCGTAGACGTCATGGCGGAAGCCGCTGAATAACCGGATAACCATTAACGGGTTATCCTTTGAGGGATGACCCGGCGGGTTCGAAAGAACCACCGATTTCAGGGAGAGGGTCACCCCCTCTCCCTTTTTTTATGCCTCGCAAATATCTCTCCCTGTCGAAAATGTCACTGCATTGTCATAGGCCTATCCTAAGGAGCGGCCAGTAAAACGAAACAGACAAAGCAGGGGCGGTTTAAATCAGGCTTTGGCAAAAGAAAAAAAGCCAAAGAGAAAACGGAGAGTCCCATGTTTGCAAGAACACCGAGATTATTATTAAGACCAGGCTGGCCCGAAGATACCGATGCCCTTCACCACGCGATTAATGACGAAGCGATCGTCCGCAATCTCGCCAGTGTGCCGTGGCCTTATAGCCGTGAAGATGCCGAAGAGTTTCTTTCACAGTCCCAAGACATCCAAATACCGCGCTGGCTGATTTACCGGCGGACGATCGGCATGCCCTGCCTGATCGGTACCTGCGGGCTTGACTGGAATCAGGATGATGAAGTCGAACTCGGCTACTGGATTGGCCGTGATCACTGGGGCCTCGGCTATGCTACGGAAGCAAGCCGCGCTGTGCTGGAAACGGCAAAAGCATTAGGCCATCGGGAAATTGTCGCCAGCCATTTCATTGACAACCCGGCTTCCGGAAAAGTGTTGGCCAAATTGGGTTTTCGCCAGACCGGCAGAACCCTGTCCCGGTTCAGCGAAGCACGCGGAGCATCCGTTCGGGCGGTTGAACTGCGGCTGACTCTGGAAAATGAGCTGTGTAAGGATTCCAATGCAGAAAGCGACGACATGCGAGCCCTTGCGGCTTAAGCAACTTTCGGCAGACTATCTCCTTTGCGCCGATTTTCTATCGGCATGACATTTTCCGGGGCTTGCGGTTTGTCCATGATCGCGGCGTCATATTCGCTTTCCGCCAACTGGATCAGATGCCTGTCATCTTTGTTCCAGGGGTGGAAGCCGGGTAGCATGAACTGTAGCCATGGCCATAAGGTGCGGCGGAGCGGGGCCGGATTGATCAGGGCATAGTGCAGGAAGCCAAACCATGCGCGTGGCCCGGTCACACCATCCTGACGCAGCAGGTCAAAGACTCCCCTGCTGCGGTTTTTGGCGAACCCCAGCGAGATGCGGGTCATGAACAGGGATTTGACAATCCATCTTTTGCCGCGGCTCCAGTCCCTGGTGGCATGGAGCCACGTATCATAAGCTACGCCCTTATGCTCAACCTCTTCGGATGCGTGCCAGAGCCACATTTTGCGCTGCTCTGAATCGACATTCTTGAAATGCTCTGTATTGGCGATGAACTCGGCAGCTAGAATGGCGGTCAAATGTTCAAGGCAAGTCGTCGCCACAAGCTGTTTGATGAGCGGCATGGTTCCGATTTTGTCCAGCACGCCGTCCAGGTTTTTCTCTAGCCGTGAAAGATCGAAGCCCGACGATTCAAGCTGCTTGTTAAAAAACAGATGCTCCCTGCTATGCACCGCCTCTTGCTGGACAAAGCCGGTAATCTCGCGCCGTAATTTTGCCGGCACCTCGTCACGATATTGCTTGAGGACCTTCATGAAAAACGTCTCCCCTTTCGGGAACGTGAGCGACAATGCATTGAAAAAGGCAGTTGCATAGGGATCACCGCCAGCCCAGCGGCGGCGCTCGATTCCCGCGCTGGAAAAATGCCGGTTACGCGACTGGATATTCAGATCAGCGGGTGTAGCGCTGCCGCTAACGATCTGGTCTGCGCTCTCGGCACTATCATTGATTGATCTGTCGCCCATTATTTATGCGGCCTCCCGAAAAGTCCAATAGCTGTGCGACCAGTTTATTGATGAGCAAGTTATAAATCGGGAGGGTTAATAAAATATTCGCAGCAATGAGCAAATGCCGGGTTAACTGTCAATTTACGCGATAATATACTGAAAAGGTAGTAAAGTTATAGACTGCAATTGCCATTTTTACACATCACTTGCGTTGATAGCGGAAATACCAGACTTCGTGCCCCTGCCGCCGGGCCTTGGCTTCGTAGCGGGTTTCGGGCCATCCGCCCGGCCGGATCAACCAGCTTTTTGGACCATTGGTGAGCCAGTTAAACTCGCTGCGTGCGTTCATGATCATCATCGCCCATTCCAGATAAACAGGATGGTCGGTGCCAAAACGGAACTCACCGCCGGGCTTCAACTTGGCCGCGATCATGTCAACAGGCCCATGGTTCATGAACCGCCGTTTCGCGTGGCGCGCCTTGGGCCAAGGGTCAGGGTGCAGCAAATAGACGAAGCTCAAGCTACCGTCCGGTATCCGCTCCAGCACGTCCAGGGCATTGCCCATGTGGAGCCGGATATTGGGC
>JADMKQ010000044.1 GCA_015478735.1 Sphingorhabdus sp.
AGCTAAGTGTCTAGCAGCTCTATGATCTGCGGAAATGGTGGACAGGATAGGATTCGAACCTATGTACGCTTACACGGGCAGATTTACAGTCTGCTGCCTTTAACCACTCGGCCACCTGTCCATTGGTTGCCTGTCATTACCGTTTTCCGGTAAGAAGCGGCTCAATGACGAAAGCATCGCCAAGTGTCAATGCCTCCACGGCCAAATTTACTTATTTGCAACAAAAATGCTGTGGAAAACACCGAAATGACCGGTGAAAGCCGGTAAAAAACAGGTGTGCCAGCGGCATCAAGGCGCTAAGGGTCGATTATGGCGCGTAAAAATAGATCTGTGAAGAAAACCGGCGGTGGTTTGAAATTCTGGGGCCGACATGCAGTGGAAGCTGCTTTGGCCAATCCCAACCGGTTCGTAAAGAAAATATCCGGAACGCGCGAAGCGCTTGAAACTCTGGATATTCCGGACGGGCTCGCGGTTGTTTATTGCGATGTTGCCGACCTTGGCCGGTCAATCCCGCGCGAGGCTCCGCATCAGGGCATGGTGATCGATGTCGATCCGCTGCCTGATATCTGGCTTGGCGACATACTTGATACATCCGCTGACAAGGGCCGGCCGATATTGGTTCTGGATCAGGTCACCGATCCGCATAATGTAGGCGCAATCCTGCGCTCTGCTGCTGCATTTGATGCAGCCGCCATAGTTACCCAGGACCGCCATGCGCCGCCCGAATCCGGCACGTTGGCCAAATCGGCCTCTGGCGCGTTGGAAATCGTGCCCTGGGTGCGGGTCGTTAATCTGGCACGGGCACTCGAAGATATTGCTAAAGCTGGTTACTGGCGGATCGGCATGGACGGTGAGGCAGAGGAAACGCTGGGCGCGGTCATGGGGCAAAGCAAAATAGCGCTGGTCATGGGAGCAGAGGGTGAAGGGCTGCGACAGAATGTTGCCGCCCACTGCGATGTGCTGGCAAGGCTTCCGATTGCGCCGCAAATGGAAAGCCTGAACGTATCAAATGCCGCTGCTATAGCGCTTTACGCGGAGTATACACGTAACGGGGAGGGTTAAATGAACCACATATTCAGGCTTGCTGCCGCCATAGCAGCGCCATTGCTGTTATCGGGATGTTTCCTGTTACCTGGAAAGTTCGATGCCAGTCTGAAAATATTGGACGGCGAGCGTTATGCGTTCAGCTATATCGGGCAGGTGCAAATGGCCGCGCCCGACAGCAAGCCTGAAAGACCCGAAAATATAGCCTTTGACCCTGCGCTGCTGACATGCCGGGATGTGGTGGACAAAAATAGCGGCCAGATCACCGATACGTCCCACCTGTACAGGGATGAATATGACTCCTATGCCGTTGATTCCTCTTTCGACAGTGACAGGGGGTATGACGTGGTGGAGCGTAGCTGTAGCGAAGAGGAAATCACTGCACAGCAAAAGAAATATGAAGCCGAGCAAGCCCGCAAACAGGAAGAGTATGAGCAGGAAAGAGCAATAGCAGGTGCAGTTTTCGGGGGACCGGTTCCCGGAGATGAAAAGAGCATGCGCGCCTTTGCCGAAACGCTGAGCAAATATAAAGGCTGGAAAAAAGTTGAATATGCCGGCGGCAATATTTTTAATGTCGAATATAGCGAAACCGGCACGATCGGCAGCTATTTCAGCTTTCCGGTCCTGCCGGATGCCCAGATGCAATATCCGTTTTTCCAGCTTGCCCGGCGCGCCAATGGTGATGTCGAGCTGTTCGCCCCCGGCGTTGCAGCCAAAAGCAGTTTCTTCAACATGATGATGCTGGAAGACAAGAGCGCGAAAGCCCCGGAACTTGCGGAAATTGACGGCACTTTCACACTCGAAACCAATGGCACTGTCGTCACCAACAACAGTGCAGACGGATTCACCGAAAAAGGTGATCGCAAAATTATGACCTGGAAGATCGGAAAGAATGTAGGCGGGCAGCAAGACGCACCGCGCGCAATGATCCGGTTCTGACAATCAGCCGAAGCGTGAACATCCGACTGCTAGCAAAATAGCCAAAAAAAGAGGAGCATGAAGCTCCCCTTTTTGAAATCACTATGCAGAAAGGTTTAGTCTTCTTCTGCGATGGTCACTTTCAGTCCGTCCAGATCGTCATTCAGTTCGATCTGGCAGCTAAGGCGTGAAAATTCGTTACGGTGGTCGCTGCTGTCCAGAAGATCATTTTCGTCTTCGCTCATTTCCGGCAGCTTTTCTTTCCAGTCCGCATCGACATGCACATGGCAGGTCGCGCATGAACAGCACCCGCCGCATAGAGCCAGCAATTCGTCAAACCCGTTGTCGCGAATCGCTTCCATGACATTCATTCCGCTGTCGACGGTAACGCTTTTTTCTTCACCGGAACGGCCGGTAACGTGAATTGTTGGCATCTTAACCCCTAAGCTGTTTTAATCTAGAATCCGGCACGCTATGTCTTCTGAAACAAAAATAATCAAGGCCGGATACGGCTTCTTACCCGAAGGGACACCGCTATGGGCCTGACAAAAGAGACGATCAAAGAAAGTCTGGATGCGATTCGGGTAGTTGAGCCGCGTTTTGAAAAAGCGATCATCTCCGCAGGCTATCCGGAGCCGCGTATCAATCCCGCGGGCTATCAAACCTTGCTACGAACCATTGTCGGACAACAGGTTAGTGTGGCCGCGGCGACCTCTGTATGGAACAAGCTGGAAGCGCAACTGGGTGCCGGCTGTCCGGCGGACAAACTTCTGGCCTCGGATTTCGATGCACTTCGCGCCTGCGGCCTGTCGCGTCAAAAGCAAGGCTATGCGCGCAGTCTGGCGGAATTGATATTATCGGGAGAACTGGACCTCAACCACCTGCCAGAAGATGACGAAGAGGCAATCGCGCGACTCACCCAGGTAAAGGGCATTGGCCGCTGGTCAGCTGAAATCTACCTTCTCTTTGCCTTGGGCCGCCCGGATATCTGGCCCGCCGGTGATCTTGCTATCCAGGCCGGTGTGGCTTCGATCATGGGCCATGATACGCGCCCATCGGAAAAACTTTTGCGGGAGATGGCGGAGCCATGGTCGCCGCATCGCGGGTCAGTCGCGATCTTCATCTGGCATCATTATAATACAAGTGTGATGTAGTCTGAGAAGCCGATCTTGCTGTGAAACCGAAGCGGCTTATTGCTTCAACCTTGGGTTCAGCGACAGGACCTCTTCCATAAAGGATCGCGGTTTTTTCCAGAAATCCGTGTCGCGGTTGAAGCGATAGCCCAAAAGCGCAATCACCTCGCTGACAAAATGCACGCAGTTGCGCTTACCCAAACTATAGCTTTTCTGCGGTATGTTGCGCCATTTGGTGACGAGCTCCATAACCTGCCGATATTTGTTATCATCCACAGTGACCGTAAAGTGGCGATTGCTGTTGGCGATATATTTCGGTTTGGGTGTCGCCACCTCTCCCTTGACCGAGCCCCATAATATGCCGGGCGAGATATTCACCGCGGTGAAGCCAAAGCTGGTATCGACAGTCTCGCCGCTTTCCAGCCTGCCCTTCATCACGAAGAACGCGTGGGGAAAATTTTCGCCGAATTCATGGGAATAGAATGACACGGATACTTGCGCCTGTGCTGGCATAACAGCCAGAAACAAGGGTAGCAGGGCTGCAATGATATATAGTCGTAATTTCGCAAGATACTGTTTCGGCACTTATCTGTCTTCCCCGTCCCTGATTCTCTGGTCCAGCCATCGCGCGGCCCCTAAAGGCGAAACCTTGTCCGCGTTCCGGTCCACCTTATAATTCGCCTCTCTCATATTTTCCACCGTGATTGCGTCAAGCAGAGGCTCAATGGCGCTCATAAATCTGTCATCTCCGACCCGTTCAGGTGCCACCAGGATCATCGCGTCATAAGGCGGCACTGCCCCCTTGGGATCCTCCAGCACGACCAGCCCGTTGGCGGCAATCCGCCCGTCCGACGAAAAGGCGGAAATGACATCGACTTCTCCGCTTGATAATGCAGGGTACATGAAGGTCGGATTAAACGATCGCACTTCCCGGAACCGCATCGGATAAGCGGCTTTGACCATCGCCCATTCCGGTCTTTCACGAAATTCCAGATCAGTCCCGAACGCAAAGCCGCGCGACACGCGGGCAAGGTCATCCAGCGTTTCAAGCTGTTTGGTCGCTGCATCTTCCGCGCGCACAGCAAAGGCATAGGTGTTTTCAAAACCCAGCACGCCGGGAATCGCGACGCCGTATGTTTCTTCCCCCCAGTTCTGGATTTCACGGAACATCTCATCGGCAGGGAGCGGATCGCGGCGCTTCATCTGGTTGGTCCAGATGGTGCCCGAATAATCGACGTAAATATCAATATCATTCGCCGCTACTGCCTGAAATACTACGGCCGATCCCAGGCCGTCCTGATATTCCACCTCGTAACCTGCTTCCTTCAGTCGCAGGCCGATCAAACGCGCCAGAATATATTGTTCGGAAAAGCCTTTTGCCCCGATCGTCACGACATTCTCCCGCGCCATCAGTCCCGGTAACAACGCGATGGCAAGGCCGATCGCAAGTAGCGCCGCTGCGCCCCAGGCTATGTAGCGGCGCCGTTCGCGGATGGAGCGTTCGATAAGACCAAGCAATAGATCAACGGTGATTGCCAGGCCCGCCGACATGAGGCAGCCGGTTAGCACCAAAGACCAGTTCTGTGTTTGCAGCCCCGCAAAAATAAGGTCACCAAGGCTCGGCTGTCCGACTGTTGTGGACAAAGTTGCCGCCCCGATGGTCCAGACTGCGGCAATCCGGATGCCGGCCATAATCGTCGGCGCAGCCATCGGCGCTTCGACAAGGCGCAGTTTTTGAGCACCCGTCATACCAAGCCCGTCCGCTGCCTCTTTCACTGCGGCAGATACGCCGGTCAGGCCGGTCACCGCATTACGCAGGATCGGCAGCAAGGCATATAAAGTCAGTGCCAGCAGGGCAGGCAAAAATCCCAGCGCGGATATAGCAGAGCCCAGCGGCTCCCCCAATAATGCCGACAGACCAAGCAAAGCCGGGTAGAATAAAGCCAGCAAAGCCAGCGCCGGGATCGTCTGGATAAGGCTCGCAAAACCCAGAATCACCGCCGCCACTTTCGGCTTACGCGCCGCCCATATCGCAAGCGGAAGGCACAAAAGCATGGCAAGCAGCAAGGCCGAAAAGCTGAGCTGCACATGCGCGGCCAGCAATTCGGGAACGCGGGAAAAGGCCTGTTTCCATGCTCCCGTCACTCCATTCGCTCCATCATAAAGCTTTTTCCAGCGCGATAAGATGCTCCGCCTGCGCCCGTGGAACCGCTACCAAGGCTTCAGCTTCCTTACCCGCTTTGCCGGAAAGCATCTCCGTCGGCGTGGCATCGGCTTTTATCTCGCCGTCTTCCATCACCAATATGCGGTCGGCAAGATAAAGCGCTTCGGCCATATCGTGGGTCACGATAATAGTCGTCAGCCCCAGTTTCTCATGCAGCCTTTTATATCCGCCCACCAGACTGTCGCGCGTCACCGGGTCCAGCGCACCAAAAGGCTCATCCATCAACATCAGACCTGGCCGGGTTGCCAGCGACCGTGCCACGCCCACCCGCTGTTGCTGACCGCCGCTTAGCTGGTTGGGCATCCGGCTCGCCATTTCCTGTGGCAGTTCAACCAGATCGAGCAATTCCTCGACCCGCTGCTGACGCCCTTCCATCTCTCCTGCCAGCTCCAGGCCAATGCTGATGTTACGGGCAATGGTCATATGCGGAAACAAGCCAATATTCTGGAACACATAACCGATCCTGCGGCGAAGGATATGCGGATCGCCCGTTACCACATTCTCGTTGTCGATCAGGACCTCTCCGGCAGTCGGTTCAACCAGACGGTTGATCATTTTCAGCAAGGTTGACTTGCCGGAACCCGACAATCCAACCAAAGCGACCAGACTGCCCGCCCTAATGTCCAATGTTACTCCACGCACTGCTTTTATCGCGCCATAATGGCGGCTGAGATTGCGGAGACTGATAGCAGGTCCCGAAGCAGATGATTGACCGTTCATCACAGACATTATTGACTTGCATTGGCTCATATGTCCAATCGCACTTGACCTGATGAAAAAAAAGCGCTCGAACAAACATCAATGTCAATAAGGCAATAATGAAACTGGTGGGGAAGCAGATGATATATCAGAACGGACAGAAATCCATATTCATCACAGGTGGCGCATCGGGGCTGGGCCGGGAAGTTGCGCGCTATTTTGGTGAGCAAGGCTGGTTTGTCGGGCTGGCGGATATTAACGATGCGGGCTTAAAA
>JADMKQ010000045.1 GCA_015478735.1 Sphingorhabdus sp.
AGTTTATGGCGAAGGTAAAATGGCGCGCGACTTTACCTATATCGACGATATTGTGGATGGCATCATAGGCGCGCTCGACCATCCGCCGGAGCGGGGCGATCATCGCGTCCTGAATATTGGTGACAGCCGCCCTGTCGGCCTTATGGAAATGATCGAAACACTGGAACAGGCGCTGGGCATGGAAGCCCGAAAGATCATGCGCCCTATGCAGCCCGGCGATGTTACCGCGACCTATGCCGATGTGTCCAAGCTGCACGCGCTTACCGGCTATGAACCAAAGGTCATGCTGGAAGACGGACTAAAGCGGTTTGTTAGCTGGTATCGCGACTTTTACGGCAATCTGCCGCCGGAATAAGGCCGGTCAGTCAAAATCATGGCGATGGGAACCGCGCATCACCTGCTCTGCAACAATGCGTAGCTGGGTATTGACGCCTTCGTCCGCACAAACACCGCCCCGGAAGATCCCGCCCGATGCGTTGATGCCGACACCCAGCGGCGTGGGCCATCCGCGCAGCGCATGGACGATCGAGCGCATCGCCGCCAAAGTCGAACCCGTCGCCTGCCATCCATAGGCCGTGGCGATCAGCCCGACCGGCAGGCCATCAAGATACACCCGCTCATCCGCAGCCGTTTCCTCGATATAATCAATCGCATTTTTCACCAGTCCGGAAATCGTGCCGTGATAGCCGGGGCTGGCTAATATGATGCCATCGGCGCGGCGCACCGCATCTACCAACGCCTTGCCCGTATCGTTCAATCCCGCCGGATCGGACAGGTAATGCGGCAAAGCACAAAGCCGGTCAGAGCCGAAAAGCTCCGTCTTTGCGCCCGCATCCGATGCTTCTTTGAGAGCGATAGCCAAAGCCTGCTCGGTGGAGGAATCCGGTTTGGTTGTGCCGCCAAGGCCCAGTATGAACGGTCTCTCGTCGCTTTTTGTCATGGGATTTCCTTAACAAGCCTTTTCAACCAATTGCAACGGCCAACACGGCCCTGCAATATGTTTTAATTGACCGGTTAAGGCCGATTCTATATCGCCGCTGATAATCATAATCATATTTGGCAGTTTTTTCGAAGGATGTCTCCCATGCGTAATTTTACCGAAGAACAACATATGTTCCGCGATGCCTATCGGCGCTTTCTGGCCGATGAAGTGGCCCCGCATATGGACAGGTTTCGTGAGGCCGGGATAGTAGACCGGGAGATTTTCAAAAAAGCCGGGGACATGGGATTTTTGATGGTCTGGCCGGATGAAAAATATGGCGGAATGGGTGACGCTGATTTCCGTTACGAACAGATCATTATCGAGGAAACTGCCAGAGCGGGCTGCGGCGAATGGTATAATACGCTGCACAGCCGTCTGGTCGGAACTTATTTCAAGAATATCGGAAATGACGAACAGCGCGCGCGTTTTCTGCCCAAATGCGTGAGCGGGGAAACCATCCTGGCAGTGGCGATGACCGAACCCGGCGCGGGTAGCGATCTGTCGGGCATGAAAACCACGGCCAAGGACATGGGCGACCATTGGCTGCTTAACGGGTCCAAGACCTTTATCTCGAACGGCATTAACGCCGATGTCGTGATTGTCGCTGCCAAAATTGCCGGCGTGGATGACAGGCATTCGATGGTGCTGCTGATTGCCGAACGCGGCATGGAAGGGTTCGAGCGCGGCCAGAATCTCGATAAAATCGGGCTTCACGCGCAGGATACGGCTGAATTATTCTTTAACAATGTCAAGATTCCCAAGGAAAACCAGCTTGGCACCGCGGGTAAAGGCTTTATCCATTTGATGGAAGGGCTGGCCGAGGAACGGCTGATCGCCATGGTCGGCTATGCCGCAACGGCTCGCCGCGCTTTTGACGTGACGCGCGACTATGTCATGGAACGGGATGTCTTTGGCAAAAAGCTGTCCGATATGCAGAACACGCAATTCAAAATGGCCGAAATGGACGCCAAGATCGACATGCTCCAGGTCTATGTCGATCACTGTGTGGCTATACATAACCAGGGCGGTCTGACAGCCAATATGGCGGCCAAGGGCAAGATGCTGGGCAGCGAGATCGAGTGGGAAATGGCAGACCTGGGTCTGCAACTGCACGGCGGATCGGGTTATATGAAAGAATATGAGATCAGCCGCATCTTCACCGACGCGCGGATGAGCCGCATCTATGCCGGAAGCAGCGAGATCATGCGCTATATCGTGGGCCGTGATGTCTTTAGCCAGAAGTATAAGAGCATCCTTGAATAGGGATTTGATCGGTATAGGCTAGGTCCAAGGGCATTCAGGCCAAGCCGAGTCGCCTGCCCTTAATTTACGTTTACGTAAACTGCTTGACTGTGGTGCAGTGCAGCAATAATATTGTCTCGACAAGCTGCTACCGCCCATGTGAACGCGAAAAGGAAGCCCTATGACCGAAGCTTATATCTATGATGCTGTGCGCAGCCCCCGCGGCAAAGGACGCAGTGACGGCAGTCTGCACGAAATTACCGCCCTTGATCTGGCGGCGCAGGTGCTGGCATCGATTAACGACCGCAACGAACTGGACGGTCACGAGGTCGAGGATATCGCTTATGGCTGTGTCTCCCCGGTTGGTGAACAAGGCGCGGTGATTAGCCGGATGGCGGCACTGAAAGCGGGCTATGCTGACACCACTTCCGCCATTCAGGTCAATCGTTTCTGCGGTTCCGGTCTGGAAGCTGTGAATATCGCAGCGGGCAAGATCAAATCCGGGGAAGCCGATCTTGCGATTGGCGGCGGCGTTGAATCCATGTCCCGCGTGCCAATGGGCAGTGACGGGCTGGGCGGCATGGCGGACCCTTCGCTGGTCTTTCAGGAATATTTTGTTCCGCAGGGCATTTCCGCTGACCTGATCGCCACCAAATATGGCTATAGCCGCGATGACGTGGACGCCTATGCGGTGGAAAGCCAGAAGCGCGCAGCGAAAAGCTGGGAAGAAAAGCGCTTTGCCAAATCCATCCTGCCGATCCGCGACGTGATTGGTGAAATCATTCTCGACCGTGACGAACTGATGCGGCCCGAAACCGATATGCAGTCACTGGGCGCGCTAAACCCAGCCTTCAAGATGATGGGTGAAGCCATGCCCGGCTTTAACGATGTCGCGATCCTCAAGCATCCCGATGTCGAAAAAATCAACCATGTCCATCATGCCGGTAACAGCTCCGGCATTGTCGATGGCGCCGCTGCGGTGTTGATCGGTAACGAAGAAGCTGGCACGAAATATGGCCTGAAACCACGGGCGCGGATCGTCTCTATGGCCGCGATTGGATCAGAGCCGACGATCATGCTCACCGGCCCCGAATTTGCCGCGCAAAAAGCATTGCACCGCGCCGGCATGGAAGCCAGCGACATTGACCTGTGGGAACTGAACGAAGCGTTTGCCGCTGTCGTCCTGCGCTTCATGGACGCAATGAACGTCGACCATAGCAAAATGAACGTAAACGGCGGCGCGATTGCGATGGGCCATCCTTTGGGAGCGACTGGCGCGATGATCCTCGGCACGGCGCTGGACGAGCTGGAACGCACGAACAAGCAGACCGCATTGTCGACGCTGTGCATCGGCGGCGGCATGGGCATCGCCACGATTATCGAGCGGGTAAACTGAGAGCTGCGATAGTCTCCATTGCCTCCATTCCATATAGCAGGACAAAATCCATGACCTATGAAACACTCTCCGTCGATATTGACAGCGATGGCATTGCTCTTGTCACCATAGACCTTCCCGGCCAGTCGATGAACGTCTGGAACGAAGATCTGATGAAAGACTTCGAAGCGTTTGTTGACGACCTGATTGCCAACGAAGCCATAAAGGGCGCGGTAATCACATCGGGCAAATCTTCCGGTTTTCTGGCCGGTGCTGATCTCAACATGCTGGGTTCGTCCAAGGCCGAGACGATGAAAGAGGCCTTTGACCAGGCATGGAAACTGAACGGCATATTGCGGAAAATGGAAACCGGCGGCCATAGCGCGAAAGACCTGTTGAAAGGCAGCAAGCATGCAAAGCCTGTGGCCTGTGCGATTAACGGCCTTGCCCTTGGCGGCGGGCTGGAACTGGCGCTGGCTTGCCATTACCGTGTCTGCGCGGACAATCCGAAACTGCAACTCGGCCTTCCCGAAGTGCAGGTTGGCCTTCTGCCCGGCGGCGGCGGAACACAGCGCCTGCCACGTCTTGCTGGATTGCAAGCGGGCGGTATGGCGATCATGATGGGTCAGCCGATGAGCCCGCAGGCCGCTTTGGCACAGAAAATTGTCGATGAAGTCGTGCCCGTGGAAGAGGTGGTTTCCAAGGCCAAGGCATGGGTCAAGGCCAATCCGAAAGCCTCCGCACCCTGGGACAAAAAGGGCTGGAAATTCCCCGGCGGTGCAGGATCAATGGATCCCCGCGCGGTTCCGCTCTACCTCGGCTCCTCCGCAATGGCGCTGAAACAAAGCAAGGGCAATTACGAAGCGGTCAAGGCGATCCTGTCCTGTCTTTATGAAGGCTCCATGCTGCCATTTGACACTGCCCTTCGTGTGGAATCGAAATATTTCACCAAGCTAATATCCGGCCCGCAAGCCAAGAACATGATCCGCACCCTGTTCATCAACAAACAGGCAGCTGAAAAAGGCGCGGCCCGTCCGAAAGATGTTCCGCCCACCGATATCAAGACCGTTGGTGTGCTTGGCGCAGGGTTGATGGGGTCAGGCATCACCCATGTCACGGCCAAGGGCGGCATGAATGTCATCGTCCTCGACCGCAATATGGAAGAGGCGCAAAAGGCCATCGATTACAGTCAGAAAATTGTCGATAAAAACGTGAAGCGTGGCAAGATGACGCAGGAAAAAGCCGATGCTTTCATGGCGCGGATCACGCCGACCGACAATTATGACGACCTGAAAGACGTCGATCTGATCATCGAAGCGGTGTTTGAACGGCCCGATGTCAAAGCCGATGTGATCAAGAGAACCGAAGCGGTGATTGGCAAAGATGTCGTGTTCGCTTCCAACACGTCTACCCTGCCCATTACCGGCCTTGCCAAGAACAGCGAGCGTCCCGAACAGTTTATCGGCATGCACTTCTTCTCTCCGGTCGAGAAAATGCCGCTCCTTGAAATTATTCCGGGCGAGAAAACCGGGGACAAGGCGCTAGCTACCGCGATTGATTATAATGCGAAAATCCGCAAAACCCCGATTGTGGTCAAGGATGTGCGCGGATTCTACACTAACCGCGTGTTCCCGCCTTATGCCAACGAAGCGATGTTGATGGTCGCGCAGGGCGTGAAACCGGCTCTGATTGAAAATGCGGCGATTGCCATGGGTATGCCTATCGGCCCTCTGGCTGTGGTTGACGAGACCACATTGCAGCTAGGCTATGACATTATGACGGCAACCAAGCAGGAAATGGGCGATGCCTATGTCTCTGGCGGGACCGATGACCTGATGGATATAATGGTCAATAAAATAGACCGCCGCGGACGCCGCTTTGGTGGTGGCTTCTATGAATATAGCGAAGATGGCTCCAAGAAACTGTGGCCCGGTCTGTCCGAGCATTTCCCTCTTACCGAAGACCAGCCGACGGTCGAGGAAGTTAAACAGCGCCTGATGTATATCCAGCTTATTGCCACGGCACAGTGCTATGACGAGGGCGTGGTGTCCGATCCGCAATCAGCGGACCTTGGCGCGATATTCGGCTGGGGCTTTGCACCATGGACCGGCGGACCGATGAGCCATATCGATACGATCGGCGTCGATAATTTCGTCCGCATCGCTGACCAGCTCGCCCAGGAATATGGCGAACGGTTCAAACCGCCAATGAGTTTCCGCGCCAAGGCCGATGCGGGGGAGAGGTTTTATAAGGCGGCTTAAGCCATCCGAAAGAATGAATGAAAGGGCTCCTGCGGGGGTCCTTTTTGCCTATCGGGAAAGGCGTTCATCCAGTCTATCAACTTTCTCACAAAGCTCGTCCAGCTTCACGGACAAGCGATCCAGCGGCAAATTATCGGATTTGACCGCGTCATGCTGCGCGCCATAATGCGCGCGGAACAGGGCTATCATCTGTACAACCACCGGCTTTTGCTCGCGCTCTGTCCGGTCCGTGTCCATCGTCATCTCAATCGAGCGCGCACTATATTCCAGCGTGCCGTAAAACACGTCGCGGGCATGCCACAAGACCGCATCGCGGCGCACCTCTCCGCGATCCTGACCGCGGAGGAACAGACGGTCAAACACTGCGA
>JADMKQ010000046.1 GCA_015478735.1 Sphingorhabdus sp.
CGGCTAACTCGATAGAGAAGCCGGGGGGAAAGCTTGTCATGTGGTTGGTTTTAGGCCGGGTTGCCCATCGGCTCCGCGTACAATGTCTCTTTCAGCCTCAACTTCTGTTTCTTCAGGTCATGGAGTCGAATCGTATCTGGGAACGGGCGCCCCTCTTCTTCGCTGATTTTGCGATCAAGATTAGCGTGCTTGGCACGCAGCGCTGACAGATAATTCTGAACCATAATATTCTCCTGATTGATATAGTTACGGGGTGAAAGTGGTAGCGGGTGTCCCTTTCTTTCTGTCGCGTGTTTCCTATTAAACCGGCGACTATTGTCACGGATATTATTGTCTTGGTTTAGACATATTCCGTGAATAGAATGAAGATGACAAATTTATTGCAGGCTTGCAAGAGGCGAATGGGGAGCAACATGGGGTTATCTGACCAAGAGTTGCGGCAGCGGCTTGAATTGCTGAAAATCGAACATCGTGACCTTGACGAAGCCATCAGCGCGCTGGTCGAATCGGGCGGCCATGACCAGCTTCGCGGGGCGCGTCTGAAAAAGCGCAAATTATACCTGCGTGACCGGATCATTCAGATTGAAAACCAGTTGATCCCCGACGACATCGCATAAGCATCCACGCCCACATCGCTGCATTTCCGGTTGGCTGCTGGGGCAGGGGCAGGGGGAGGGGGCGAAGTTAACCATATCCGTCCACCAGTTAATAGTTTCGCGCCGCCCGTGTCACATTGGAACAGCGCGGCGGTTAACCATAAGTGGCGCGAAGTTTCGCTATTCCTGCTGCCAGAAAATGCTACAGAAAGGGGATGGCGGTTAACGAAGCATTGATAACGCCCAGGTTGCTGGATGCGCTTTATACAGAGGCGATGATTCTCTCTGACGAAGCGCGTTCCTATTTCGAGTCCGGTCGTTTTAGCGAACAATGCCCGGACAGCGCGGCGCTGTCGGTTGCCTTTTCATGTGAATCGCTGAAAGTCACGACGCGGGTGATGCATTGTATTGCGTGGCTTTTGAACCAGCGCGCTTTGCATAGCGAAAGGCTGAGTGATGGCGAGATCTGGAATATCAGCCGCGCTCTGGGTGAGGCGGCGGATAGCGACCATGCGATTGTTGACCGGTTCCCGCAGGAAGCGCGCAACATCATCTACGCCAGCGAAGAATTTTTCATTCGTTTACAAAGGCTTGAAATGCGCCTGTCCGCTCAGGAAGCCGCAGAGCCACCGGTCCATGACATGTTCCGGCGGCTCCAGATGACTTTCTGATCCTTAACAGGTCAGCTTGCGATACGGCTTATTCGGCAGGAACTGTCTGCTTCTCTATCTGGTCCAACCGCGGATAATCCACATAGCCTTCCGGACCTTGCGAATACCAGGTCGGCGTAAAGTCGATGGGGTTGAGTTCCGCACCTGAACGGAAGCGTTCCGGCAAGTCGGGATTGGTCATGAACGTCCGGCCAAAGCTGATCGCGTCCGCCTTGCCCTGTTCCAGCGCCTCGGTCGCATTGTCATAGAAATAGTCGCTGTTCAGCACCAAAGGCTTGCTGAATACCGGACGGATGTCCGGGCTGACCGGCGGAATGTCGGTGCTACCATAAGTGCCGTCCTCGCGCGGTTCGCGCAGTTCCAGAAACGCAATGCCGATGCTGTCGAGCAGCTTGGCCGCCGCCGTGAATGTCTCGACCGGCGTTGCATCATCCGCGCCCTGCGAATCGCCATTGGGGGACAGGCGCACGGAAACGCGGTCGCTGCCCCACACATCGACCAGCCGCTGCGTCACTTCGCCCAGCAAACGGATGCGGTTTTCCACCGAACCGCCATATTGGTCGGTGCGGAAATTGGTGCCGGAACGGATGAACTGGTCGATCAGATAGCCATTCGCGCCGTGCAGTTGCACACCGTCAAAACCGGCTTTCTTGGCATTTTCCGCCGCATTGGCATAATCATCGAGCAATCCCGGAATCTCGTCCAGCTCTAATGGCCGCGATTCAACATATTCGCGCTTGCCCTGATAGGTGCGCACGTTGCCCGGTGCGGTAGTGGCTGATGCTGAAACGGGTTTTTCACCGCCCAGAAAATCGGGATGCACGATCCGGCCCATGTGCCAGAGCTGACAGATAATCCGTCCACCGGCCTTGTGGACCTGTTCAACAACCGGTTTCCACGCTTCGGTCTGTTCGTCGTTCCAGATACCGGGAGCAAAGGGTGTGCCCAGACCTTGCTGGCTGATGCCGGTCGCTTCGGAAATGATGAGGCCAGCCCCGGCCCGCTGTGCATAATATTCGCCCATGATCGGCGTTGGCACATGCGCCGCTGTAGCGCGGCACCGTGTCAGCGGCGCCATCAGCATCCGGTTGGGGGCCTCGATTGCGCCTAAAGTAATGGGGTCGAATAATGTGCTCATAAACCTGCTCCTTCGCATTTAATTGCTTGATGAATAGCTACGCAGGCCGGTGGCGGTTTGCAATGCAGTGCTTTATAAATATTTTCTTTCTGCCTATATCGGATTTGTTAGATGCCCGAGGATCAAGGAACGCAGGACATGATGTCAAAAAAGCCGGAGCCATTGCGAGAAGACCCGACGCTGGACGAGGTTCGCGCTTATCTGGCACCGGTTCTGGCGGCGCAGGCAGCTTTTGACGGCTGGAACGACAAAGCGGTCGAGGCTGCGGCAGATTTGACCGGAGTGGATGCCGATCTCGCCCGGCTGGCTTTTAACGAAGGTCCGGTTGACATGATCGACGCCTGGTTCCTCTCGGTGGATGAGGCCATGGCCGCGAAATATTCAGCGGAAGAACTGGCCGCGATGAAGATCCGGGAGCGGATTACTGCGCTGGTCACGACGCGGATGGAGATCATGGAATCGGACAGGGAAGGCTTGCGCCGCGCGCTGGCGATCCTCGCTATGCCGCAGAATCTGAAGGTTGCGGCCAGGATGGGCTGGCGCGTCGCAGATAAAATGTGGCGGCTCGCCGGGGACACAGCGACCGATTATAATCACTATACAAAACGGGTCATGCTGTCGGCAGTCTATGGCAGCACGATGGGCGTTTTTCTGGACGATGACAGCGAGGACTATGCGGAGACAAAGGCTTTTCTGGACCGCCGGATCGAAAATATCATGCAGTTTGAAAAGACAAAGGCCAAGCTTCTCCGGCCGGGCGGGGACCGTTTCAGCATGGCCCGTTTCCTCGGCCGGCTGCGCTACCGCGGTAATGCTTTATGAGAAATAGTCGGGCCGCTATGAATATAATCCTGCTTATCAGGGACATATACCCGCGCTCAATCGGGCCGGGGAAAAAGTCCGGACAGCTATAATATTAAGACTAGCCTTATCCTTCCAATATTGATAATCAATCGCAATTACACCTCATCTGGATGGTATCGAGTTTATTATGAATGCACCCGTTAAGCTTGCGATGACGCTGGACAAACTGCCCATGCGTAAACCCGCAATGATTTCCGCGATTGACTGGGTTTCCATGTCAGAAAATGAAGGTGCCCAGATCCGCAATCTCGGTTTGAACGAAGGCGTCGAGGTCGAGAAATTATACCAGGGCATGTTCGGAATGCATGATCCGATCGCTCTTAAAGTAGGACGCATGATGATTGCCATCCGCAAATCACATGCATCGGCCATTTCGGTCGATATTACGGCGTAAATCATGAGCCAAGCACCACATCTTATTGTCCTGGCGGGCAACCCCAATGCTGGAAAAAGCGCCCTGTTCAACGCGCTGACCGGCGCCCGTCAGAAAATCGCAAACTATCCCGGCGTGACGGTCGAACGTAAATCGGGCCATTTCCAGATGGCCGATGGCCGCCCGGTGGAACTGATCGATCTGCCCGGCAGCTACAGCCTTGCGCCGACAAGCCCCGATGAAGAAGTGACCCGCAGGGTGATCTACGGCGAGCAGGAAGGCGAGCGCAAACCCGATGCGATTATCGTCGTGCTGGATGCCGCGAACCTCGACAACCATCTGCGCTTTGCATTGGAAGTCATCGCTTTGGGCCGCCCGGTTGTGGTTGCGCTCAACATGGTCGACCTGGCCGAGCGTGACGGATTGACGCTGGACCCGGCAAAGCTGGAAGAAGCATTGGGCGTTCCGGTTGTATCTACGGTTGCCGTGCGTCACCGCGGCCTTGAAGAGCTGTCTGACGCGCTGGCAAAACGGCTGGATGACAAGACAGCGCAGAAACTTCCCGCTGCTTTGACCGAGACATCATCGGACCATGAGCGGATCAAGCAGGCCAAAATCATCGCAAACCAGACGGTGGTTGCGGAAACCGCCGTGCGGCGCTGGACGGAACGCGCCGATGCGGTGCTGCTCCACCCTATTGCTGGGCCGATCATCCTGTTCGGTCTTATGTTCGTGATGTTCCAGGCGGTCTTTGCCTGGTCGGAAGGCCCGATCGGCTGGATCGAGGGCGCAACCGAATGGGCCGCTTCCACCGTGAATGCCAACTTGCCGGAAGGCTTTTTGCGCGACTTCATTGTCGAGGGCGCGATTAGCGGCGTCGGCTCGGTCGTCGTCTTCCTGCCGCAGATTTTAATCCTGTTCCTGTTCATCCTGATTCTGGAAGCCAGCGGTTATATGACCCGCGCGGCGTTTATCATGGACCGGCTGATGGCCAGTGCGGGCCTGTCAGGGCGCAGCTTCATTCCGCTGCTATCCTCCTTTGCCTGCGCCATTCCGGGGATCATGGCGGCGCGCAGCATTGCCGATCCCAAGGACCGGCTGACCACCATATTGATTGCGCCGATGATGACCTGTTCGGCGCGTCTGCCGGTTTACGCGATCATTATCGGCGCGTTCATTCCGGCGCGTGATGTCGGCATGGGTGTAGGGTTACAGGGACTGGTCCTGTTTACGCTTTATGTCCTTGGCATAGTCGGCGCGATGGTGGTTGCAGTGGTGCTACGCAGCACGGTGGCCAAGGGGCCAAATAGCGGTTTCCTGATGGAAATGCCGAAATACCAGTTGCCGCGCGTCCGCGATATTCTGCTCGGCCTGTGGCAGCGGGCGTGGATATTCCTGCGCCGTGCGGGTACGATCATTTTTGCCGCGACAGTGGTGCTATGGCTCATGCTGACCTTCCCCAAAGTGCCGCCGGAAAGTCCGGTCAGCCAGGTCGAATATTCCGTCGCCGGGCGCATCGCCAGTGTCATTGAACCTGTGATGGCGCCGATCGGTTTCAACCATGAAATCACGCTGGCGCTGATCCCCGCCATGGCCGCGCGCGAGGTTGCTGTCTCTGCACTGGCGACCACCTATGCGATTGACGCGACGGACGAGGAAGCGGAAGCCAAATCCCTGACCGAGCGTTTGCAAAGCCGCTGGTCCTTGCCCACGGCCCTCGCTTTTCTGGCGTGGTTCGTGTTCGCGCCGCAATGTATCTCCACCATCGCGGTGACAAGGCGAGAGACCAATGGCTGGAAATGGCCAAGTTTCATGGTCGCCTATCTTTTTGTGCTGGCTTATGTGTTTGCCGGGATTACCTACTGGACGGCGGTTGCTCTGGGCCTGTAAAGCCGGTTAGACAAACGCACGAATCAGAAATCAGCTTCCAAGGGGAAAAAGCACATGGCTGGCGGCATTAACAAGGTTATCATCGTAGGAAATCTGGGCGCCGACCCCGAAGTGCGGACGTTCAGCAATGGCGGTAAAGTCTGCAACCTGCGTATCGCTACCTCGGAAAGCTGGAAAGACCGTAACACCGGCGAGCGCAAGGAAAAGACCGAGTGGCACAGTGTTGCCATCTTCTCCGAAGGGCTGGCCAATGTGGCGGAAAAATATCTCCGCAAGGGCAGCAAAGTCTATATCGAGGGCAAGCTGCAAACCCGCAAATGGCAGGACCAGTCCGGCAATGACCGCTATACGACCGAGATCGTATTGCAGGGCTTTGACGGGAAACTGGAAATGCTCGATTCCCGTCCGGGCGGCGGTGGCGGCGCTATGGGCGGCGGCAGCAATGACGGTTGGGGCGCTGGTGGCTCCGGCGGTTCGGGCGGCGGTTCAGGCGGTGGCTCCGGCAATGACTGGGGCAGCACCGGCGGCGGATCATCCGGCGGCGGCGCGTTCGACAACGACTTGGACGACGACGTTCCGTTTTAGGTTGAACGCTTTGGGCTGAAGCAGTGATGCTTTGCCGTTAGAGTGATTTCGAGTGAAATGGAACATTTCACGGCTCGGAAATCACGATA
>JADMKQ010000047.1 GCA_015478735.1 Sphingorhabdus sp.
GTCGAATACCCATAAAAGCGCGCTTCCGCTTGGTGCGATTTGCTGGTCAGCCAGGCAGCCGTGGATCATCAGGCATTTGTCCGATCCGGTAACCTTTACGGAGCGCGAAAAGCCTTTTCCCGATTTTTGGGTGTGGTTGATATCCTGCGTCAGCTTTTCCAGATCTACGGCACTAAGCCCCGCATCCTGATCGTAAAGCTCGGAAATATGGGCAGGCAAATAATCAAAACCCAGCCATTGCATCAACCGCTGTGATGCTTCCAGCGATCCGTCTGACCTCACCAGAAGCGGTAGAGCCGGAGACGTTTCCATCAACCGCCCCAAACGCCCTGAATGACGCAGCACGCTCTTCGCACGGCTTTTCATCGCCAGGCTGGTCCAAACCGCCCACGCGGAAGCCCCCAGCCACGCGGCGAGAATCAGGCCCAATATAACAGCAGTTAAATCCGGAACGTTAGACATTGAGCCTTGCAATTAGACGGTTACGAGAGCGGCGGAAAGCCCCTATTCTTTGTGGTTTAGAAAAGACTGCCGATATGCTCTATATAGCAGCCGTAAATCATCGGAGTATTATTCCATGCCCATCGACGAAAGCCGGACGTTCAAACCGATTAACATCGCTCTTTTAACCGTGTCGGATACTCGCTCGTTAAAAGAAGATACCTCGGGAGACATCCTTGCCGAGCGAATCGATGACAAGGGGCATAAGCTGATTTACCGAACCCTGATCCGCGACGACAAATCCAAAATCATCGAACAGCTAAACCTGTGGATTGATGAAGAAAGCGTCGATGCCATCATAACCACCGGCGGCACTGGCCTGACCGGGCGCGACATTACTCCCGAAGCGCTTGACGCCGTGAAGGACAAAGACATTCCCGGCTTTGGCGAACTGTTCCGCTGGCTATCTTATGACAAGATCGGCACCTCCACCGTCCAGTCCCGCGCTTGCGCCGTGGTGGCGCGCGGCACCTATATATTCGCGCTGCCCGGATCAAACGGAGCGGTTAAAGACGGCTGGGATGGGATTTTAGACACCCAACTCGACAGCCGCCATCGCCCGTGTAATTTTGTCGAACTGATGCCGAGGTTACTGGAAAAATAGCATGCGGCGGCGATCGGCTGTTCCTAGGCAATAGATATTTGTTCCATCTTTGTTCTCATGCTATAGAGAGCGAATGGATCAGGAATCACCCCCACTTCGACCGCCCCAAAAAGGAAGAGGCGCGGTCACTAATGATGACAGTAAGCGGTTTAACCTTCCCAGCCGTCAGGCTGATGGCGACTGGCTGGACGAACGCGAGGCCCTTGGTGATGCTCCTTCAAAGTTACGGACGCAGGTCACGCTCGAATCGCCCAAATCCATTCTGAACTTCAACAAATCACCCGACATCCCGTTTGACCGCTCGATAAACGCCTATCGCGGGTGTGAACATGGCTGCATTTATTGCTTTGCGCGGCCGACCCATGCCTATCATGACCTGTCACCCGGCCTTGATTTTGAGACAAAACTCTTTGCGAAACCAAATGCTGCACAGCTACTGCGCGAAACGCTCGCAAAGCCAAGCTATCAGCCCGCGTCCATAGCGATTGGCACCAATACCGACCCTTATCAGCCGATTGAAAAGCGTTACCAGATCACGCGGCAGATATTGGAAATCATGCTGGAAACCCGGCATCCCATCGGCATCACTACCAAGTCCAACCGCGTTCTTGATGATATAGATATTCTCGCCGATTTAGCGGCATTGAACCTCACAATGGTTGCAATCTCTGTGACCAGTCTCGACCCGAAACTGGCCCGCATATTGGAACCGCGCGCGCCTTCTCCTGCGAAAAGACTGGAAGCGGTGGCCCAGTTGCATGCACGCAATATTCCCGTTCATGTCAATATTGCGCCCACTATCCCTGCCATCACCGATCATGAAATCGAAGCGATTGTCGAAGCTGCCGCCCGAAACGGAGCACAAGGCATTTCTGTGATTCCGATCCGCCTGCCCCATGAAGTAGCGCCAATATTTGAAGAATGGCTAGAAACCCATTTCCCCGACCGCAAGGATAAAGTCATGAGCATTATCGCTTCCCTTCGTGGTGGCAGGAAAAATGACCCGGATTTCTTTAGCCGGATGAGGGGGCAAGGCCCCTGGGCAGATTTGCTCCACCGCCGCGTCTCGATTGCTGCACGCAAAAACGGCGTAGAGAAAGCAAGATATGCGCTGAGAACAGATCTGTTCCGCCGGCCCATAGTCGAAGGCAGCCAGATGGAGTTGTTTTAAGCCAGCAAGCTAGTCTCTTTCCATCCGCCTTCATCAGCGTTACATTCCGGCATGACCCAGAAACCGGACTCCACCCCGAAAGTTACTTATGCGGGCTATCTCGCGCTCGATGCGCTGCTGTCCGCACAGCACCCCTTATCAGATCAGGATGATGAAATGCTGTTCATCATCATCCACCAGACAAAAGAGTTATGGTTGAAACAGATCATAATCGAGATGAATCTGGCAATATCCCAAATCGCGAGTGATGCGCTTGTCCCTGCTTACAAGGCTCTGGCTCGTGTCAGCCGGATACAGGCAGTCATGACACTAAGCTGGGACATACTCTCTACTATGACGCCGAGCGATTATAGCCGCTTCCGCCATGTACTCGGCTCCAGTTCGGGGTTTCAGTCCGACCAGTTCCGTACAGTTGAATATCTGTTGGGATTAAAGGACAAAGCATTCCTGAAATATCAGGAGGATCGTCCCAAGGCTCAGAACGCCATGAAAGAAGCGTTGGCAGCCCCCAGCATCTGGGATCATGCCATAGCAGCCTTGGCGCGCGCCGGTTTTGATATTCCGAACGACATATTGAAACGTGATTTCAGCCAGCCCCACATCCCATCGGCAGAAGTCGAAGCGGCGTTTCTGACGGTATATCGTGAGCCTGAACGCTATTGGGAGCTATATCAACTCGGTGAAAAGCTGGTCGATCTGGACGATGCAATGGCAACTTGGCGGCACAAACATGTGTTGACCGTGGAGCGCATTATCGGCGGCAAAATGGGAACAGGCGGCACGCCGGGCGTGTCTTATCTGCAATCCACAGTCCCCAAGCGTGCCTTCCCCGAGCTATGGTCACTCCGCACGGCCTTATGAACTGGAAGCAGCTCTTTTCCAGAGCCTTGGCCGCAGATCCCGAGCGGCTGCATTTTGCCGCTCACAGTCACCATCTATGGCCTGATGCGGCCTATGAAGGACATATCGCGGCGGCACAGGATGCACTGGAACTGGCCGACCGGAAATGGGATAAGATCATGGGGCCGCTTTGGAGAGAAGCACAGGGGCACATAGCATCCATGCTCAACCTTCCCGACCCGCAGACAATCGCATTTGCACCTAATACGCATGACTTCCTGATCCGCGTCATATCTGCCATCCCCACCCGACCAGTGCGCGTGCTGACCACCAATGGCGAGTTTCACAGCTTTCGCAGGCAGATGGACCGCTGGTCCGAAGATGGCACCGTGATTGTCGAATCTGTCCCGCCGGATATGCTGGTTGAAAAAGCGCAGTCCGGAAATCACGACCTGATCTTTGCCAGCCACGTCATGTTTAATTCCGGCACCATATTGGATGATATCGAACAACTGGCTACGCTTGCTCGTCCCGAAGGGCCATGGGTGGTTATCGATGGCTATCACGGGTTCATGGCACTCGATACCGATCTTTCTGCCGTGGCGGAAAGCATATTCTATGTCGCTGGCGGCTATAAATATGCAATGTCCGGTGAAGGTATATGCTTCCTGCACGCACCGCCCGACTACGCGCCACGGCCTGCCATAACCGGATGGTTTGCTGCGTTTGACGATCTATCGCTACCGCCCGGAAAAACTGGATATGCTCCGGATGGTCGCAGGTTTCTTGGAAGCACATTCGATCCATCGGGATTATATCGCTTCAACACCGTCCAGAAAATGCTGGCTAATACGCAGCTATCCACTAGCCTGATATCCGGACATGTCACCACGTTACAGCAGCAGTTTTTACGCCGCGATCCGTTACCGGACATGCGCTTGCTCAACCCGCTGGATGGAAAGCCACATGCCCGCTTTCTCGCATTTCAGGGCAGCATTGCCTCACCATTGCATGACGCCCTTGGCGCACAGAATATTATCACCGACGTGCGCGGAGATGTGCTGCGAATTGGCTTTGCCGCCTATCATGATGCGAGCGATGTTGAACGTCTGGTCGAAGCCATAACGGGCAACTAAAAGCCAGCTGCCCGGCGCAAAGATAATTTCCCAAGAAATATGCATCCAAAAGCGGCTCTCCGTGTTGGTTCTGTGTCAACTTTTAGGAGATAGACCATGCCAGCCAAATCAAAATCCCAACAACAAGCAGCAGGGGCAGCACTTTCGGCGAAACGCGGAGAAACAAAAGTCGGTGAATTACAGGGCGCTTCCAAAGACATGTATGACAGCATGAGCGAAAAGGAGCTGGAGGAATTTGCCAGCACCGATCATGACGATTTGCCCGACAAGGCAGATGATGACTGAACAGCATGTCGTCGATCAATGAGCACGGACCAGCCTATACAGCAAAAATATGGTTCGTGTCCGGGGAACCAAAACAGGCTCCGAGCGATTGATCCACTCCCCCAACGAATAATGGAGACGGTAAATGAACGAGAATACAATCAAAGGAAACTGGGAACAGGTCAAAGGTAATGTTCAGAAGCAATGGGGTGAACTCACCAATGACGAAATCGACCAGATTGAAGGCAACCGTAAAGTCCTGGCAGGTAAAATCCAGGAAAAATACGGCCGCACTCAAGAAGCTGCAGAGCGTGAAATAGACGACTTTGAACGGACCTATTGAACGCATGTAGCATAAGAGATTACTGACCGGGGAATGAAAGCTCCGTGCCTCCCTCCCCCCTGTGCCCCCTGCACGGCGCTATATTCCCGGTCAGCAAAGAGGCCCGGCCAGCTAATCTGGTCGGGCCTTTCTGTTTCTGCTGATCATGCTGTGACAGAAAATACGGGGCGGGTTTAGTTACACTTCACCCTGGATATATTGTCATCGCTGGTCAACGTCTTGCCATCGGCTGATAATGTATAGCTTGTGGTGCGGGTCCAGTTTTCCCCTTCCCCGGTATAATCGGCAGTAACCTTGATGTGCCGACCGCTTTTCTGGACAGACTTAACGCTCGCCTCACTTTCCCAGAACTCCAGTTTTTCCGCACCTATCAGAAGCTTCATCGTATCGGCATCGCTGTTGCAAAGATCGGCGCTTCTCGCCCATCTCCCGTGAAATTCGGGCGGGATAATCGTGGCGGCGCTTTCTCTGCTCCCGCTTTCATCTTGATGGACGACGCCGCGTGGCTCCAGATTGCTGTCCGTGATTTCCCATGGCATGTCCTTGCCGCCGCTGCGGGAAAGGATGATCTCGCCAATCATATTATAAGGCTCATTATTCGAATTTTTCAGCCGGCCATATACCTGCACCGGAACGCTGGCGGTTTCAGGCCCGCTAACTTCGCTTCCAGCAATTTCCGGCCCACCAGTTTCTGGACGGCCAATCAGCATCTTGATGGTAAGATATTTATCATAAGCACCGGCAAATTTTTCTTTGGTCAGTCCGCTCGCTCCGCCGTCATCACCCCACAGGGCATAAGCTGCGTCGAAATCCTTACTCTCTAGCGCAAGCGCGTATTTTTCCAGCGTCAATCCGGCGCCGCGAATAGTCTGGGGATCAATCGGGCTCTCGTCTAGCGGCCTGCTGTCCTCGGGAAGCCCACCCGGTTCACCTGGCTTTGGCGGTATTAGTGCCGGGAGGTCTGCCCCTGCCGTTTGAGCAGCAGTGTTCTGATCGCTTAAAACGATTTCGCTTTGTCTGTCACTCGTATCAGAACTTTCCGCTCTTTGTCCGCAGGAGGAAAGCAGACTTAGGGTCAACAAGCTGGCAGATAGATATCGCATAGGATGTGGCATGATGATGTGCCTCCCGAAACTCAATAACTGCCCCACCGTGATAATACGCAGAGAATCACGCAAGGTTCCGGATAGTCCTGCCAACTGTTACTTGTCTGGGCGATATTAGAGTGATTTCGAGTGAAATGGAACATTTCACGGCTCGGAAATCACGGTAAAA
>JADMKQ010000048.1 GCA_015478735.1 Sphingorhabdus sp.
GGAGGAAGAAGAGAATAAGCTAACCGACAAAGCCGGACAGACGATGTTCGAGTTTTAGGAGGGTGCTATCGCCTCAACCGCCATTCCCGCGCAGGCGGGAATTGCTTCAGGCTTTATGCTCCGTCCCGCCTAAAAGCTCATCTCGTCATAGATACGCGACAGGTCGCCATTCCATTCGTTGTGATAGCGATCAATAAGCTGCGCCGCAGGGGATTTTCCGGTGGCCACGACTTCGCGGAGCGGATCAAGGAAGCCGCTCTCGTTATCGCCGCTGCTGTTCAGGCGGCCTCTTGCGGTGAGGCCAGCGGAGGCGATGTCGAGTATCTCGCTCGCCAGATCCAGCATATTTCCGCCGCGCGGCAGCGGTGTGCTTAGCCCGTGCTTGGGGACTGCATTGCGAAGCTCTTCACGCTCTTCCATCGTCCAGTGCTTGACCCTGTCCCATGCCGCGTCCAGCGCGTTCTGGTCATAAAGCAGGCCGACCCAGAAAGCGGGCAGGGCGCAAATCCGGTTCCACGGGCCGCCATCGGCGCCGCGCATTTCCAGAAAACTTTTCAGCCTTACTTCCGGAAAAGCGGTCGACATATGGTCGTTCCAGTCGGACGCGGTCGGCTTTTCACCCGGCAGAACGGACAGCTCACCTTTCAGAAAGTCCCGGAAACTAAGGCCGGCGGCATTGATATACTCACCTTTAGGCGCATCGGGTCGGGACACGAAATACATCGGAACGTCGAGCATATATTCGGCATAACGCTCGTAACCAAAGCCATCCTCGAACACAAAGGGCAACATGCCGGTGCGCTGCGGGTCGGTGTCGGACCAGATATGGCTGCGGTAGCTTTCAAAGCCGTTAAGCTTGTTCTCGGTAAACGGCGAATTGGCAAATAGCGCCGTGGCAAGGGGTTGCAGCGCCAGGCCGACACGGAATTTCTGCACCATGTCCGCTTCGCTCGAATAATCGAGATTGACCTGGATAGTGCAGGTCCTCAGCATCATATCAAGGCCAAGGCTGCCGACCTTGGGCATATGCTCGACCATGATTTTATAGCGGCCTTTGGGCATGAGCGGCAAATCAGCGCGCGTCTTGTCCGGCCACATACCCATGCCAAGAAAGCCCGATCCGGTCTTCTTCCCGACCGCCTTGACCTGCTCCAGGTGGCGTCCGGTCTCGTTGCATGTCTCGTGCAGGTTCTCCAGCGGGGCGCCCGACAGTTCAAGCTGCCCGGCCGGCTCCAGGCTGACCGTGCCGTCCGCACCGGACATGGCAATGACGCGTTTGACTCCATCTGCTCCAGTTTCTTCAACCGGCGTCCAGCCAAATTCGCGCAGCGCAAGCAACAAATCCCGTATCCCGCCGGGTTCTTCATAGCTCGGTGCGTGGTGATCCTTGGTGCAATAGACGAACTTCTCATGCTCCGTCCCGATACGCCATTGATCCTTCGGCTTCTCACCGCGTTGCATCGGTGCGATCAGGTCGCTCATAGTCTCGATTACAGGATCGTTGTCTTTTGAAACTTGTCTAGTGCTCATCCGTCGTCCTTAGCAACTGTCCTTAATATCGCTAGAGATATTTTGATCAGGTGTAGATGTTGCAACGCTAAACTAGAAAGCGCACGGCAAGAAAGCCGCCGACAAACAATATGCCGATAACCGTGGTGGCCAGAGCAAAATTCTTGTCGATCCAGGCTTTCATCGGTGCACCAAATTGCCTGAGCAATATAGCAACGAGAAAGAACCGCCCCGCGCGCGAAATAATCGATGCAAAGATCAGGATATATAGCGGCATCATGGTGCTGCCTGCGGCAATCGTGACGACCTTAAACGGTAATGGGGTAAAACCGGCTAAGAGGACAACGATCCAGCCCTGTTCGTTGAACTTCTGCGCAAACAGCTCAAAGCTTTCGGTCGCTCCATAAAATTCAAGAATGGCGATCCCGATAGTTTCGAACAAAAAATAACCGATAGCATAGCCAAGCATCGCACCCAGCACAGACGAAACGGTGCAGATGAAGGCATACCACAAAGATTTTTCCGGTTTGGCCAGGCACATGGGCGCCAAAAGGACATCGGGCGGGATCGGGAAAAAGCTAGATTCGGTAAAACTGAACCCGGCCAGCCATTTGCTGGCATGGGGATGCCCGGCCTTGTCCAGCATCCAGCCATAAAGACGTTTGAGCATGTTCGGTTTACCTCAAGTGCGGGGGAGCGATGAAATCATTGAGAGCGAGAGGATTCCCGCTCCAATATGGCAGATACTAAACCCTAATCCCAAATGCCAATCTAATGTCCAGCTGTTCCAGAAATTTCTTCCATCAATTCTTTAGGAGTCTCGCGCCCATGATCCGTGCCCGCTGTCCGGTGGCCTTTGGCAATCGCAAAAACCACGCCGGAAAGGGCGAGTAGCGCGACGATATTCGGCATAGTCATCGCTGCATTTGAAATATCGCCAAGTCGCCAGACCAGCTCAAGCGGTGCGAACGAACCAAAGAAAATCACTACGCACCACAACACGCGCCAAGTGAAATGCAGTTTCTTTTCCCCCGTAAGCGTCGATCCGGGCAGCAGATCATAAAGATAAGTAATCGCGCGTTCGCCATAATAGCTCCACGTCAACATGGTCGTGAAAACGAACAGGATAAGCGCAATCGAGGCAATCAATGTACCGATTGGAATGTTAAAAACAGTGAATGGAAATGCGGCTGCATAAGCACCCGAAGTCATAGCGAAACCACCAAGATCGGATTGCCATGCATGCTCCACTGCCTGCTTGACGCCATTGGCATCGGTAACCGTGAAATCCCCTGCCACGGTCAACATGACAAGTGCGGTCATTGTGCAGATCAGGATGGTATCAATAAATGTCCCCATCATCGCAAAACGGCCCTGTGCGGCGGGATCATTGGTTCGTGCCACAGCATGTGCTATCGGAGTTGAACCTTGCCCTGCTTCGTTGGAGAACAGTCCGCGCGCGACGCCAGCTCGCATCGCAATCATGATCATCCCACCCAGAAAGCCTCCGCTGGCAGCATCATATCCAAATGCTCCATTAAAGATGAGAGCGAATGTTTCAGGCAGATAGGGCAGGTTTATCATCAATGCTATGAAAGCCATTATCAGATAGACGCCTGCCATCCATGGCACGATGGTTTCTGCGACCTTGCCAATAGATTTAATGCCGCCGATAATCACCGCAAAGACAACTACCGCGGCAACTGCACCGCCGATCCAGTCGGGAACACCGAACAGTTCATTGGCGCTATCACCAAGGCTGTTTGCCTGAATTCCGTTTCCGGTTACGAGTGCGGAAAACAAGGTGCCCAGACAGAAAAGGATCGCCAGCCATTTCCATTTTGGACCAAGTCCGATGGTTATATAGCTCATCGGCCCGCCGCGATAGGTACCGTCGGCGGCTTGTTCACGAAAGCGCACGGCCAATGAACCCTCGGCGAATGCCAGGGCCATGCCGAACAAAGCTGTCACCCACATCCAGAATATCGCGCCGGGACCGCCCAGTGTAATCGCGGTTGCGACACCCGCCAGATTGCCTGTGCCGACTTGTCCGGAAAGTGCGGTGGAAAGTGCGGCAAAGGGGGAAAGCTCACCCTCTGCTTTTTTGTCCGATTTCTTGAAAAGCGCAGTGAAAGCTGGGAATAGTTGGAGTAGAGGATAGCCGCGAAGACCGAGCATAAAATATATACCGGCGCCCAGCAACATAATGATCATCGGCGGGATTGGTTGACCCGCAATAGCGATCACGGTTTCGCCGTTCCACGTTCCGGCCCAGACGAAATCTGATATATTTGTTACAGGCTCTACTGCGGCTTCAAACCAGGAAACTGGTGTTGTACTCACTGAACTTCTCCCCGATTCGCGCTTTTTAACGCGGAAATATCTTCCCTGAATATGCTGTAATTTAATTACAATCGCGACAGGATTTAGCAGCCGAGCGGCGTTTGGCAAATGCTTTTGGCGGATAAAGCGCGTGATCTGTGTGTTTGACTATAGCCACTTTGCCTTTAGGAGTGCGGAAAAGCTGAATCGCGATTATTATCATGGACCATAAAGTCATTGATTATCAGGAAGTAACAGCGGATAACAAAGCTGGGCGGGGCAAATGGACTGGAAAATGGATCACGGAACCGCTGGTTTACCTGACGATATTCCCTGCACAAACAGGTGGAGCGCGTGATCGCGCATCCTACTGATCTGGCCCGGCATGCGTTGTTTGACGGGGTGTCGGATGCGGTTCTCGCAGCATTGGCGGCGGCGTCCATTCGCAAACCTGTGCGCGGCGGTGAGCTTTTGGTGGAGCAGGGGGATGATGCCGATGCGCTTTATTTCGTTGAATCGGGCCGGTTTCGCGTCGTCGTCAACAGGGTCCATATCGTTGCCTATATCGAAGCGGGCGAAGCGGTGGGCGAGCTGGCTTTCTTTGCAGGGGGCAAACGCACGGCCGATGTGATCGCGACCCGCGATTCTGTGGTCATGGAAGTGCCGCGCAGCGCTTATGACGCCATTGCAAAGGACAATCCGGAACTGACCGAGGCGATGCTGAAGCTGGTTTCCGAGCGGCTGGCGGTCGCAACGGCGCGCACGGCATCGGTTTCGAGCAGCATGCCGCGCGTCATCGCCATTCTTCCCGCCGGGGCAAGCGCGTTGCCGGATGGCTTGCTACAGCGCCTGACCGCGGCCTTTGAAGCGACCGTGAAGCCCGGAACGCCGGTCATCGCCGTGGACAGGGCGAGCAACATCGCACCCGACAGCGAGGCTTATCAGGCGTGGCTGGCGCAGCATGAGGCGAAGGGCGCCTATGTCCTGATCGACGGCAGCGGGCCGGATGCTTGGGGGCAGCGCGTGTGCCGCAACGCCGATGCGCTGGTCATGGTGGGCAGACCCGGCCAGAGCGATCCCGAACCAAGCCCCATTGAGCAGACAGCCATGCGCTGGATCCCCGCGCCGCAGCGGACGCTGCTCCTGGTGCGCGATACGGCCAGCCAGCCTATTGCCAATAGCGGCGAGTGGATCGACCCGCGCAGTCCCAAGCTGCACCATCATGTTGCGCTCGACAGCGATGCCGACTTTGCCAAGGTCGCGCGGTTCCTTACCGGACGGGCCATCGGGCTGGTGCTGGCGGGCGGCGGAGCGCTGGGCTGCGCGCATCTGGGCGTGGTTCAGGCGCTGCAGGACGCCCGCATCCCCATCGACTTCATCGGCGGGACCAGCGCGGGGGCGGCGATGGGCGCGGCGATTGCACAGGGGCTGAGCGTGGCCGAGACGCTGGACCAGATGGAGGCGATGTTCGTCAAGGCAAAGGCGATGCGGCGGCTGACTGTGCCGCTCTACTCGCTGCTCGATCCTACAGTGTTCGATGCAGAGCTGCGCCAGCGCTACGGGACCAAGGACATAGCCGACCAACCCATTGTTTTCTTTGGAGTTTCTACCAATTTATCGACCAACGGCCTGCATATCCACCGGCGCGGTCCGCTGTGGGAATGTGTCCGCGCGTCGGGCTCGCTTCCAACAATTTTGCCCCCCTTTATCGACCGTGAGGGAAACATATTGGTCGATGGCGGCGTGCTCGACAATGTGCCGGTCAAGATCATGCACACGTTAAAGACCGGCCCGAATATCGTCGTCTCGCTCGGCGACCCGGACGAGATCTGGCGCACGCCGGTGCAATATGACGATATAAGGGGCCGCTGGACGCTGATGAAAGACATATTGCTCCGCCGCAAGCGGGAGGCGGAGTTCCCCTCGATCATCGAGATCATGTCGCGATCAATGGTGGTGGCCAGCCGCATGGCGTCCAAGGAAATGCTGGGCGAACAGGATATTTTGGTCAACCCGCCGATCATTCCGGGGATGCAGATTCTCGACTGGCACATGGGCCGCGAATTGTCGCAAATGGCGGCGGATTATATCACCCGCGAAGTGATCGAAAGCGCCGGATTGCGGGATCTGGCCTAAAGGATCTGGCCTAAAGGATTTTGCCTAATCACCGTTAGTGCTGAGCCTGTCGAAGCACGTTGCTAAACCAGACACACCGTCAAGCCTTAAGGCGTCCTTCGACAGGCTCAGGACTAACGGATGCTGGCGGATTTTTTCACTAGA
>JADMKQ010000049.1 GCA_015478735.1 Sphingorhabdus sp.
GCCGGCTTTGAGCAGGGCCTTGCGGCGCTCCGCATAGCCTGCATGGACCTGCCAATCTTCATCTCCTTACCTCAAAATTAGGGAAGAAGGTGCCAGGAATCTAGAGGCTATTCAACAGCCCCCTCTGCAGATTCCCCCTGACCATGCAGGCTTTCCCGTAACATCGACATCATCGACAGCGTCACCGTGATAATAATCGGCCCCAGCACGATCCCTGACGGGCCTAGCAGGACAAGGCCGCCCATTATTGCCAGGAAGGAGACGGCGGAGTGGAGTTGCAATCGGCCTCCGACCAGTATCGGATAGATTATATTGTCGATCAAACCGACGACGACCGTGCCCCAGATGGTCAATATGATGGCGGCGCCAAAATTACCGGACAGGGCCAGAAATGCTGCTGCCGGAACCCAGATGATGAACGCGCCCAGAAACGGGACGATTGCCAGCAGCCCCATCAATACGCCCCAGAAAACGGGCGATGGCAGGCCAAGCCACCAGAACATCAAGCCGCCCAACGTTCCCTGAAGCGCGGCCACTGCAATGGTTCCGTAGACCGAGGCAAAGACAGTATCGACTACGCGCCCTTGGAGGACAGCAAACTGATTGTCCGAGAAAGGCAGAATATCTTTCAACGTTGCCCTGACTTTATCCCGGTCGCGCAGCAGGTAGAACAGGAAGAAAAAAGTGATCAGCAAGGTGATCAATCCCATGATCGACCCCTGGATGAACTGGCCGCTCCAGCCCGTCAGCGTCGCCTGGACATTTTCCGTGATCCGGGGGATATTCAGCCAGCCCCGCGCCCAGTCGATGATAGCCGCAACGGCAGGGCTTTGCGATGACAGTTCCGCCAAAGTGCGGGAGCCTAATGTCCCCGAAACTAACTCCAGCCCCTTCAGCGCTTCCCTGAGCAATATGGTTGAAACGACTATCGCGGGAACCACAACGATAATGGCAGCCACAATCATAGATATGCCAGCCGCGATACTGGGCCGGGCGATGATATTTTCAAGCCGTATCTGAAGCGGAATGAACAGCAAAGCCAGTGTCGCGGACCAGATCATTGCCGGGATGAACGGAACGGCCAGCAGGTAACATAAAAACAGCCCGACCACGACGCCAGCGGTGATGATCGCCTTGGAAACCGTTAATGAAAATACGGACTTGTCATGTGCAGCGACCTTGGGACCGTCCATAACTTTCCTCGTGTAATACATTCCCGGGATCTGGAATATCGTGAAGCCAGACTATGCTACCATATTTATCCCGCCATGCCAGACAATCCTCGCCTGCGCTTATGAGCTTTTTCGGTTCATCAGGCAGCGCAGTCTATTCTTTCTTCGCTCTGGGCAATCTTGGCTCCATCCCGGCGATAAACGTCTGGGAAATAGCGAACAGAGCCATCAGCCGCGCCCTCGGCAGTGAAATAGGTGATGTAGACAGGAATGGCTTCGTTCAGCTTGACCGTCGTTGTGTTTCTGCTCGCCAGAATGTCATCGACTTTCTTGGCGCTCGCCACATCTTGCAGCAGGAATTTGGCAAATCCCACGGCATCCTGCACACGAATACAACCGTGGCTATATGTTCTGACATCATTGGCAAATAGCCCCTTGCTGGGTGTATCGTGCAAATAGACGCTGTAAGGATTGGGCATGATCAGTTTCATCTGCCCCAATGAATTGCCGGGGCCAGGCCGCTGGCGATAGCGCCCGTTCTGGACCACATACCCTTTGCGCCGCGCTTCCGCAGGGCGATTTCGGACCATCGAGCCTACGCTTTCTGCTACAATGGACGCTGGAATTTCCCACCATGGATTTAAAATAACCCCGCTGACAGTTGCTTCGAATACCGGTGTCTTTGACGCAGTTTTGCCGACGATGACGCGCCAGCTTTTGATCTTTTGATTGTCTTCCCACAGAGAGACTTCAAAGCTGGCTATATTCACGAGCAGATATTTGCGCCCCGGATACATCGGCATCCACCGCCAACGCTCCATATTTTCGGCAAGGGTCCGGCGCTTCCCGGCGTCTGCCTCTTTGCTATAGGCAGCCCGCAATTGTCCATAATTGGGGTTGTATGGCCTCAGCGCATTGTAGAAAGACTCAATCTGGTTGGTTACCAGGGCCAACGTGAGCAATGGCTGCATTTCCAGCAACCTGTCGTCATCGTCTATATTCCAATAGCGGCGTTCCGAAGCGGAAGAACATCCCTGCATATAGGCGCGGATCAACTGGGTCGCGGCAAGCGAAGCATCGCGCGAACGCTTCACAGGATCACCGGCGGGACTAGGGGACGAAAAATCAGCTATATTACAATGGCCAAGCCCTTCAGAGGGAAGGTTGTCCACTATTTTCTGGAGTTCGTTAAGTTGCTTGTTCGTCCAGGTATAATAATTATCGGCCTGTGCAAATGCAGGACCGGAAATAAAAAATACCGCAAATAATACAACGAAATATCGCATGCCCATCTTGTCCCCGTTCATTTCCTATCCCACAATGGCTATAGTAACGTATTGCTTGAGAACGCTCTGATAGGATAGAGTTATTTTATGAATCGCCGTAATTTTATAGGTGCATCGCTGGTCGGATTGACCGGATTGATGGTCCGCCCGGCATGGGCTGCCCTACCCGATGCGCTGAATCCTGCTCTGCTTACGAAAGCCAAAGCCGCGCTGGAACAGCACCGGAAGTCGGTGGTCCACACGGATATTATCGGTATCGCGGACTATTCCCTGCACTCTGCCAAACCGCGTTTCCATATTGTCGATCTGGAAAGCGGAAAAGTGTCATCCCTCCTGGTTGCCCATGGCAAGGGATCTGACCCGAAACATACCGGCTGGCTCAAGAATTTTTCCAACGTGCCGGGATCGGAAGCGTCATCGAGCGGCGCTTACCTGACCAGCAACACCTATACCGGTAAGCACGGCCTGTCGCAGCGGCTGAAGGGTCTGGATCCCAGCAATAATCTGGCAGAAGCCAGAGCCATTGTTATCCACGGTGCCTGGTATGCCGAGCAAAAGATGGTCAAGACACATGGCAAGCTGGGCCGAAGCCAGGGTTGCTTTGCTTTTTCCGAGACGGACCTTGGCCAGGTAATGGCCAGACTGACACCGGGCCATCTTATCTACACGGGCAAAGCTTAAGAGTTTAGCGTTTGGTTAAGGGCGTCATGCGTCTGGACCTGATCGGTCTCGCCCCATTTCTGCCCTGGTGAACATTCCCAAAAAAAACACCGCCGCTGACCATCATGGTGCAGCGGCGGCGCGTATTCCTGAACTTCAATATGCTCAGGCGGCTTTGCGTTGGTCTTGTGCTTCGATCCTATCAATCAATCCGGAAATCGCACCAAGGGCGAAGTCCAGTGATGGACGGTCGATGAGGCGGCCGTCTGCGATCTTGTTATGCACTTCACCAATCACGACTTGAGCGCCGCCTGAAAGCTGCGACTGTGTGGCCAATAAAGTTTCGTTCAGCTGTGCCTGCGCCCGCACGCCGCCGGTAAAGGCGGGGGATGCGCTGATCGTTACCACCGGCTTGCCCATCAACGGAGCAATACCATAAGGCCGTGATGCCCAGTCCAGCGCATTTTTGAGCACGCCGGGCATACCGTAGTTAAACTCCGGCGTTACGATGACCAGACCATCGGCCTGCGAAATCGCATCGCGCAGGGCGCGGACGGCTGGCAATGGCTCGTCAGTGTCGAGGTCCTGATTATAGAGCGGGACATCGCCGAGCGAATGAAGCGACAATTCCGCTCCGACCGATAGCTCGTCCTTCAATGTTTCAAGAATAGCTGAGCTGAATGAACCCGCGCGCAGACTGCCCGCGATACCCAATAGATTTATATGTGACATTATTTTTTTCCTTTATCTGTGTTGGCGGAGGCTTCTGACTGAAGCTTGAATTCCGCTTCCATGTGCAGCGTGACTTCATCGCCCAAAAGCGGGGCGCCATAAGTTATGCCAAAGTCCGAGCGCTTAATGCGGGCATGGCCGTCAAAACCGACGGTATATTTCTTGTCGGCAGGGCTGATGCCTGCCTGGTTGAAATCGGCTGTCATCACGATCGGCTTGGTAACCCCGCGCAGGGTCAGGTTACCGGTAATATTGGCGGAGTCCGCGTCAATCATACGGATGCCGGTTGCCTGAAATGTTGCTGTCGGATGGTTTGCCGTATCAAAGAAATCAGCCGTTTTCAGGTGAGCATTCAGTCCATCGCTGAATGTTCCGGCGCTGTCCGTGTTCACCGTGGCTTCAAGCTTGCTGGCCGAAGGATTGGCTGTATCCAGATCGAGCGTCGCTGACAGGTCAGAGAACTGCCCGACATAGGTTGAAAAGCCCATATGGTCGACCGACCAGGTTATCTTGCCATGCGCTGCGTCCAGCACATAGCTGCCGGATTTCACCTCTGCGGGGGAATGGACAAATCCAAAGTCGGCTTGCTGCGCGATTGCGCCCACAGAAACACCGGCCAAAGCGATTGTGGCGGTAAAAATCATCATGCGTTTCATAAATATTCTCCTCTGAAAAAATCGGGTTAAGTAGTTTCGTTCACAGCGCGTCCCGGCCGTGGGGCGCTGAAAAATCGGGAGCCGGTCCAACGGGAACGATCCCGGTCGGATTGATCGTGTCATGGCTCTCGTAATAATGGCGCTTGATATGCTCCATATTCACCGTCTCCGCGACGCCGGGGAGCTGATATATCTCACGTGTGAAGGCCCAGACATTGGGATAATCGACAATCCGGCGGCGGTTGCATTTGAAGTGGCCGTGGTAAACCTCGTCAAAACGCACGAGCGTCGTGAACAGCCGGATATCCGCCTCGGTCAACTGCGTGCCCGCCAGATAGCGCTGACGCGACAATAGTTCCTCCAGCCAGTCGAGCGTATCGAACACCTGCGCTACCGCTTCGTCATAAGCGGACTGGCTGGTGGCAAAGCCGGCTTTGTATACGCCATTGTTCAGACCATCATAAACCCGCGCATTCACCGCATCGATCCGGGCGCGCAGCTCATCGGGATAATAGTCACCCGGTTTCGCGCCCACTTCATCAAAAGCCCCCGTGAGGATTCTTATAATCTCTGATGACTCATTGTTGACGATAATGCCTTGCTGCTTGTCCCACAGGATCGGCACAGTAACGCGCCCGCTATAATCGGTCTGGGCGGCGGTATAGACCTGGTGCAAATACTCGGCATTGTTCAGATTGTCGGGAACAACCCCCGGCCCATCCGCAAAGGTCCAGCCGTCTTCGCGCATCAGCCAGTGCACGACCGACACCGATATCATGTCTTCCAGCCCTTTAAGCGCTCGCATGATAAGGGTGCGGTGCGCCCATGGACAGGCGAGACTAACGTAAAGATGATAGCGTCCCGGCTCCGCCTTGAACCCGCCCTCGCCGCTTGGCCCCGGGCATCCGTCTGCAGTAATCCAGTTACGGAACTGGCTCTCGCTCCGGATGAAGCGGCCGCCGCTGGACTTCGTATCATACCATTGGTCATGCCATTTGCCGTCGATCAAAAGTCCCATGTGACTTTCTCCTTTCGCTGTGAAGGCTTGGATGCAGGCCTTCAATGTGTGAAATAGTATCTACCAGAAATCAACATTCATGATTATACGTATAAAGTTGATCGAAACGTTCTAAGGAATAGAAATGTCAGAGCCGGGCATCCCCACATTTGACCAGTTGAAAATCTTTCTGGCAGTCGTGGAAACCGGCAGTTTTGCGGCAGCAGGGCGGCGACTCAACCGCGCCACTTCGGTTATCAGCTACGGCATCTCCAATCTGGAGGCACAGCTTGGCCTGTCTTTGTTTGACCGTGAAGGGACTCGCAAACCCCGCCTGAGCAATGCAGGGCGCGCCGTGCTGGCAGAGGCTCGCGCGGTCAGCAAGGACATGGACGGACTGCGCGCAAAAGTGCGGGGGCTGCATGGCGGGCTGGAAGCGCAGGTTGATCTCGCCATTGATGTCATGATGCCCTCCGCGAACCACGCGGAGGG
>JADMKQ010000050.1 GCA_015478735.1 Sphingorhabdus sp.
GAACACCGTCGATAAAAGTTGAGGTAGTCGGATTTTGCGCATTTGACGGAACAAAACCACGAATAATGACCTGCTGGAACGAACGATCATTACGGCCCGAATTGTTCGAGTTCAGGTTCATCGAAGGCGTGGATACTGCCAGATCGGTAACCGACGCGAGGCTCTGCTTGCTCAGGTCTTCCCCGCTAAAGGCGGAAATAGCGACCGGGGTTTTCAACACATCTTCAGCGCGCTTACGAGCTGTAACGACGATTTCTCCGATTCCGCCAGCGCTGGCAGATTCATCGGTTTCCTGAGCCAGAGCAGCGCTCGGCATTGAAGTGAAAAGTGTAGCAGTCGCGATCGCCAGTATCGAAGGCGTCCGCGGCATTCTGAACTTGGATAACTGAATCATAAAACCCCTTTGTTATTATATTACGCCATGCCTCTCACTCTTGAAGGGTTCTGGCTGTTCTAACCGATGGCTGGGGCTGAAACTTGTTCTTGGATCCCCATCCCTCGTTAACCGTGATCATGCGGATGGTGCGCCCATGGACCACAAGAATACGAAAAATATCCGCCATGCAGATAGAATTTCTCCGAATTTCATAATCCAGAAATATAATCGTCATGAATGTTGCAAAATTAGCGCAACCGAAGCCGCCACACAGCGAGCAACTATAGCGTCTGCCGAATCCCGCTACATGTGGTCAGGCTTTAATGAAAGCCTCTAAGGCAAATAAAAACGGGGGACTGTTTCCAGACCCCCGCCATGGTGTTGATATGTAATTGGGTTATTCAGCCCACTGGTTACCCAGATCCTTCTTGCTCCCCTGGAATTTTGGCGGAGCCGGTGGCTTCGGCGGGGTCCAGCCTTCTGGAACAGGTGCAGGTGTCTGCTCTTTGGCGTAGGCTTCCAGGCTGGATTCGTTCGGCAGCGTGTCTTCCTCGAGAGTGGGCGCGCGCAACAGTTTCGGATCGATCGCACGGGTTGCTTCAACAAGATCCTGTGGCAATGCATCAATGCCACCTGGCGAGCCACTGAAGGTGGAGAAATAGTTGATATTGCCTTCGGCATTACCCATCAGCATCCACGGAAGCCATGGCGTGATTCGCTGCCACGAACCCACATAAGGCAATACAGTCACGTTGGGGTTTTCAACATCTTCCTTTTTCACCACATATAAGAAGTTTTCAGTAACCTGATTAAAATCGCCTGATGATTCCCGCACCCATTTGTCTGGAGTGAGAGCATTGGGGTAAAACAGGTTTACGCCGGCAGCGATAGTATATGTGCCATTAGGATTCTCGGTCCAGTCCATCAAATAGGGTTTGCCCATAAAATGGGTTTCTATGGTCTGGTTATAGGGATCGTTTGCGATTGGCACGACCTTGACTTCTTCGTTCGTATAAGGGTTCAGCCAGGTTTTGAGAATCTCGCCGGTCTCCAGGTCGCGGTACATGACAGTTTCACGCAGCAACTTGCGCCACGACCCGTCAGGGCGACGATAGATGCGTGTGGCGCTAAAGCCTTCGAACTTGAACAGGTCGCGAACAGGCTCGTTAGGGCGTACACCTTGCACCGTCCCCTTCAGCCAACCAATATATTCTGAGCCAGGCTGAATATCACCGTTCAAGCGCGCGCGGGTGTCCCGGTTAAACTCTGGACTCTCCAGATCGATCTTGTTGACAAAGTCGATCACGCCCTTCTTTTTCTTAGGGATAGCCGGAGCAGCGGCAACGGCTGAGCCGGTCGCCAGCAATGTGCCGGCAGCGGCAGCTAAACCAAGACTTTCGCGTCGTGAAAAATTCATATTAATCTACTCTCATCTAAGGTTATTTTTCATTCTGTTCCGCAGCGGATAAAGTTTCAGCCTGCATGCAGGCCGATCGTAGGGTTGTGCGTATTCATCCAGCAAGTGAATAGGCAAGGCGATTAAAATCTCCATCAGGCGAATTTTCGACAAAAATATACTGAAAATCATGGCTGTCGGAATCAGCAAGACCGAAACCATGACGCTACTCACAGTATGGCTCACACCTGTTTTGAATTGCTTCGCTTAATAGATTCAGTTAGCAATCTGATAAGACAAGAAGTTGTTCTAGCACAAAAATATGGTTGCATTGCTGCGTAGAGGGATCCTGGTAACCTCATAGGCTTGAGGGCAATCTAATCTGGAGCCATCCCTCGGGGTAGGCAGTTCTTGCGGGGAGCTAAGGTTGCAGATTTGCGAGACTTCACCGCAGCATGTTGATGATGTTGCCCCTTTTGTTCCGAGAAGTTCTCACGAAATTGCTAGTCGCACGCGTAAAACCGGCGTCTCCGTTCTCAATTTCAACATACTGACATCCGCTGCGGCGACAAGCATGGTATGCCGTGACGTAAAACTTGCTAGGAATTGACCGGATGAAGACGAAACCAAACACTTATGTTCTCGGATTTCTGGTATTAGTTCTGCTGGCGCTGGCCGGTTACTGGTTTCTCGCACCGCGTGACAAGGAAGTCGCTACGCTCGTGATCAAAACGGCACCGGCAGAGCGCCTGCTTGCCGTCAATGGGCGCATTAGGCCAAGATTGCAGGTCGACATCCGCCCGGCGCTTGGCGGTGAGCTGGTTGCGTTGCCCTTTGATGTGGGGGACCGCGTTTCTGCCGGACAGGTGCTGGCGCGGGTTGATGATGCGCCCGAAGCGGCAGCGATTGCCGAAGCTGAAGCGTCTGTCCAGACACAACAGGCGACGGTCGCTCAGGCGCAGCGCGATCTTGCCCGCTTCGTAGCACTTGGCCAGTTCGCAACAAAGCGCGAAGTCGAACAACTGCGTCTGGCCGTTGTGGAGGGCGAGCGCGAGCTAAGCCGCCGCCGCGCCAATGTGGTACAGACGCGCGAGCTGCGGGACCGGCGTGTGCTTCGTGCTCCCTTTTCGGGGATCATATTGGAGCGTCCCGTCGATCCCGGTCAGACAGTCGGCCCCGAAAGCATCATCTACCGATTGGCTGACCTCTCCAGCCCCGAAATCACGGTCGAGGTGGACGAAATCTATGCCACTGAAATCCGTGCTGGTATGGAGGCTCTGGTAAGCCTGCCGGGGCAGCAGCGCCAAATCCGGGCAGTAGTAGCACATATAGAGCCGCGCGTTGACCCGGCCACAGGTGCTCGCGATGTCCGCCTTGATCTTGGTGATGCTGATGTTGACGCACCTTCCGGCCTCACCGTGACCGTGAATCTGGTCATCGAGCGGCGCGAAAGTGCCATCAGCGTGCCGCGTAGTGCCATCATCCAGTCTGACGGCGAAGCGTATGTCCGGCTTGTCACAGGCGATAGGGTCGTGACGGACAGAAAGGTCAGCTTCATCGACTGGCCAGCCGAAACTGTAATCGTGACCAGTGGCCTGCAAGCCGGTGAACGCATTCTCCTTGATCCGGCTGCAGCTCAACCCGGTGACGAGATCAAGATCCGGAAAACCGACTAAGATGACACCTTATGCTGTCAAGCTTGCCACACGGCATTTACTGTCCCATCCGGGGCAGACGGCGCTGCTGATGTCAGGCGTGGCACTAGGCGTCGGTGTTTTTATTTTTATGAGCGCGCTGATCGGCGGTCTTGCTACTTTGCTGACCTTGCGGACCGTCGGCAGCATTCCCCATGTCGTATTGGAAATGCCTGATCGTGACCCTGATATTCTGGTGCCGCGATCCGGCGCACAGGTAGTGTTGCAAAAGGATCTTAGCCGGCGCGAACAAATCGCTATCTGGCAGCCCGCTCTCCCGATTATCGAAGGGGAACGAGGCGTCACTGCCGTCTCGCCGCAGATTCGTGGCTCTGCTTATGTGGAACGCGGGCAAGCTCTTGCGCCAGTGGGCGTCATCGGCGTCATGCCGGGCAAGCTTTCCGACATAGCCGATATCGAGGCGGCGATAGTCGATGGCAGCAGCAACCTGCCCACCGATGGGATCCTGATCGGAAGCCGTCTGGCCAGTGACCTTGGCCTGCGTGTCGGGCAAGTGGTGCGCCTGACATCCGACCGGGGCCGGGCACGTAGTTTCCGGATCGGCGGAATATTCACCCTCGGGATCGCCAGTGCCGATCGACAGGCCGTCTATATGGACTTCACCACGGCGCGCGCGTTATTCGATCTGCCCACTGGCATCTCTCGCATTGAAATCAAAGTCAGACCAGCTACCGATGCAACGGAGATCGCTGCGCGCCTGCGACGGTCAACCAATCTGAAGGCCACGGCATGGGCCGAAGATAACAGCCAGTTGTTCGAGGGACTCGATGCACAGGCCCGCACCGGCATCATCATCAAAGCATTTGCGCTCATAACTATCGTGGTCGGTATCGCCAGCGCTATGTTGCTATCCATCGTCCGGCGCCAATCGGAAATTGGCATTATGCGGGCAATGGGTTCAAGCAAACGGCTGGTGGTCGCGATATTTGTCCTGGAAGGAACCCTGATCGGCTTTGTCGGTGCGATTGCAGGAGCGGCCATCGCTTGGCTTGTCCTGCTGCCTTTGCCTCCGGTGGCAGAGGTGCAGAGTGGCGGTTTGCCGATAGATCGAACACAGGGAGATTTCCTGCTGGCGATCACGCTCACAACCTTGGCGGCTGCGCTTGCCTCTATACTGCCTGCTCGCCGGGCCGCACAGATCGATCCGGTAGAGGCTATCGGATCATGAGCGATGATGACCAGATCCTTACAGTATCGGGACTGACCAAGATATTCGGCGAAGGAGAGGCCGAGACAGTCGTCCTCAAGGGGCTGGATCTGTCCATGAAGACCTGTGAAATGGCTGCGCTGCTCGGGCCATCAGGCTCAGGCAAGAGCACTTTGCTAAACATTCTCGGCACCCTCATGCGTGCCACAGGAGGCAGTCACGAAATGCTGGGCGTCGACTTGATGCAGGCGTCCGAGGCAAAGCGAACCGAGTTCCGCAGTAAATATCTGGGCTTCGTATTCCAATTCCACCACCTTTTGCCTGATCTGACTGCGCTCGAAAATGTCATGATGCCCGCAGCTTCGGCTGCTGGGCGAGAAAACCGGATCATGCGGGAGCGTGCAACCGAACTTCTCGATTCCGTTGGCCTTGCGGACCGGAGGGACTATCGCCCAGCCGCGATGTCCGGTGGTCAGCGCCAGCGCGTCGCCGTTGCACGCGCGCTCATCAACAACCCGGTTCTGGTGCTGGCAGATGAACCCACCGGCAACCTTGACCGGCAATCAGCGGATCAGGTGATGGACCTCATCCGGTCGATCAACCAGACCATGGAAACCAGCTTCCTGATATCCACCCACGACGAACATATCGCCTCGCAGTGCCAGCGCCGGATCGAACTGTTCGACGGTAAGATAGTCCAGTCGTGAGTCTTCATGAGTCGAGAAAATGTAATGGCGGAGCGAGAGGGATTCGAACCCTCGATAGGTTGCCCTATACACGCTTTCCAAGCGTGCGCGATCGACCACTCTGCCATCGCTCCGCATTGCTGTTCAGAATCATAAGTGGTTCGAAACTCTGGCAGCGCCGTTTCCCTAGTGTGCAAAACATCCTTTCGCAAGGGCTTGATGACGGTTAGGGTGCGCGCATGATGAAAAATATCCTGTTAGCACCATTTGCGGCGCTTATTGCGCTCTCGCCATTGCTGGCTCAGCAGCCATCGGAAAAGGAACATCCCGGTCCGGCTGCCATTGTCGATGCTGCTTCGGCGAGCGACTGGAAAGCCATTGCGCCCAGCGATTTGCTGGTCATGGATCTGGCGCCCGGTGCCACAGGTGAAGCGCGCCGCGTTATCATCCAGTTGATATCAGCGCCATTTTCGCAAGGCTGGACCGACAATATCCGCAAACTTGCCGCTGCGAAATTCTGGGACGGGACCAGCATCAACCGGGTCCAGGATAATTATGTCGTGCAATGGGGCGATGCCGGTTACGCCAACCCGGAATC
>JADMKQ010000051.1 GCA_015478735.1 Sphingorhabdus sp.
GGCTCTGACAAAGTCGGTGCGATGATACAAGCGCAGGCAGCACCCACATTGAAACGTATCATCATGGAATTGGGCGGCAAATCGGCGCTCATCGTCCGATCTGATGCGGATATCCAGAAAGCGGCTGCAGCTGGGATTATGGGTTTCACAACACATTGTGGGCAAGGCTGTGCGCTCACCACGCGCCATATCGTGCATAACAGTATCCGCCCACAATTTGTTTCTGCGATGCAAGCGATGCTCGCCCATCTCAAGATTGGCAATCCATCAGATCCCACAGTTAACTATGGTCCGCTGATCCGCGAAGTCGCACGCAAACGGACCGAGGAATATGTTGCTATCGCACAGGATGAAGGTGCGACACTGGTTTCCGGCGGCAAGCGGCCTGAAGGTTTCGACAAGGGCTTTTTCTTTGAACCTACCCTGTTTGACAATGTGAAGAATGACAGCCGTCTTGCGCAGGAAGAAGTATTCGGCCCCATCGGTGCGGTCATTGGTTTTGACGACGATGATGAAGCCATAGCATTGGCCAACGCCAGCGATTTTGGCTTGTCCGGAGCAATTTATTCGGCGGATGCTGGGCAAGCCTATCGCATGGCACTGAAAGTCAGGACCGGCGGAGTTTCTATCAACGGAGGCGCGGGAACAATGCAGTCTGACGCGCCCTTCGGCGGTATCAAGAGATCGGGTTATGGCCGCGAATATGGGGAAGATGGTCTGAACGAATTCACTTATCAAAAGGTCATCAGCTTCCACGCCGAATAGAGAGAAAATATATGACGAAAGTAATGGAAGGCATCCGCGTATTAGAAGTCGCACAATTCACCTTCGTGCCAGCGGCTGGTGGAGTGATGACGGACTGGGGCGCGGATGTAATCAAGATCGAACATCCTGTACGCGGGGATGCTCAGCGCGGTATCCAAATGCTTCAACGTCTCGCAGTCAATCCACAGCGATCATCTTTGATGCAGCATCCTAATCGCGGTAAGCGCAGTGTGGGAATTGATATATCAACCGAGGAAGGTCGGGAAGTCCTCTATGAAATCGCGAAAACAGCCGATGTTTTTCTTACCAACTATCTGCCTTCTGCACGACAGAAACTGAAGATCGATCTTGAGCACATCCGCGCCGCCAACCCCGATATCATATATGTTCGCGGTAGCGCTTTCGGTGATAAGGGACCTGAACGCGACAAAGGCGGCTTTGACTCCACTGCTTTTTGGGCACGCGGCGGATCGTCAATGATGGTCACCCCGAAGGAGCTTGATGGACCGTTGCTCCAGCCGGGTCCCGCTTATGGCGATACAATCGGAGGAATGAACATTGCCGGGGGAATAGCCGCAGCGCTCTTTCACCGCGAACGCACCGGAGAAGCGACGGAGGTCGATGTCTCTTTGCTATCTTCGGGGATATGGGCAACGGCTTGCTCCATCGATGTTGCGATGGAGATGCCTGACGAACCGGATCTTTTCAGGGCTGTTATGCCCGGGTCAGGATCCGGTAATGGCACTAACCCCTTTATTGGCGCATTCCGAACTGCTGATGATAAATTCATCAACCTCACAGTGCTTTCCCCCGGACCATATATTGAAGATGTGTTCGGCCATCTGGATATTCCTGAAATGGCGAACGACCCGCGGTTTTCTACTGCTAAAGCGATCATGGAAAACACACCTGCCGCGTTTAAGGTTGTCCGTCAGGCCATTGCAGCAAAGCCATATTCCTATTGGCTGGAACGACTGAAAACGATGCGGGGTCAGTGGTCACCCTATCAAACTATCCAGGACGTGGGCAATGATGAGCAGGTCGCTGCAAACGACCTAATCTTTGAAGTAGAATCAGCAGACGGCGGCGCTCCGATCAGACTGGTAGCAAATCCAGTCCAGTTTAATCGGGCCGCAGTGGAAAACTCACGCGCTCCTGAAGCATCCGAACATACCGAGTTGTTCCTCATGGAACTGGGCCTTGATTGGGACCGGATTGAAGATCTTAAAAACAAGAAAGCCATCGCTTGATGGGTAAGCATGACGCAACACAGCGACCTCTCCGTGTAGGGATTATTAGCGCGGCGTGGGGAGCGAAGGCCCATTTACCTGCCTGGCGCAGCCTTGACGGAATAGAGGTTACCGCGATTTGCACCTCGCGACCCGAAACGGCAGCGAAAGCAGCAAGCGATTTTAACGTTGAACGAGCGTTCCACGACTTTCGCGCCATGGCGGCCGATCCCGATATCGACATTATAGATTGCGGCACTCGTCCTCCATTAAGATATGATATGGTTATGGCCGCGCTTAAAGCTGGCAAACATGTCTATAATGGCATTCCCTTCGCCAAAGATTTGGCCGATGCGCAGGCTATGACATTAGCATGGCAAAAAGCAGGAACGGTTGCGGCTGTAGATGCCTTCATGCAAGCCGTGCCAGCAATAGTGCAGATGAAAGAAATGCTTGATTCCGGCTGGATTGGCGACACTTTCGGTTCAGATATTGCGTTTGAGGTTCCGTTATTCACCGCGCAGCAATGCAATGCCCCCGGCTATACTTGGTTTGCAGATCCTGCGAATGGCGCAAGCACGGTGCGAAATCTCGGGAGCCATATGCTCAACGTGCTCGTTCATTTTTTCGGCTCCGTTTCATCGGTAGCATCAGACATGTCTTTAGCGCTTGAAGAATGGCCTGTTGATGGTGAGGTCCTCCGTCCTCAGGTACCTGACAGGTCATCATTGCTGTTGAGGCACGGCTCGGGCTTACCAACACGGCTTGAGGCAAACTGGGCAAAGATTGGCGGCGATGGATTCCGTTTTTCCATCTGGGGATCAAAGGGAAGACTCGAGGCCCGCGCACCTGTTTTTCCGATGGCACATGACACCCGGCTGTTTGGCACACAAAACCCGGCACTAGGATTAGCTGAGCTAAAGGAAATTACCCTACAGCCCGAATATCTACAGGTTCCCGGCTGTCATGCCGTGGCTGACCGTCCTGAAACGGGCTTGTTGGCACTTGCTTCAATCTTTGCTTCGATGCGAGATGCCATTAACGGTCACGGCAAAGCGGCTCCAGATTTTGCGCAGGCGCTGCATGTCCAAACGGTCGTTGAATCCGCTGTTCAAGCAGCAGCCGAGCGCCGCTGGATGGACCTTTAACATCCAGCCAGCGGGGGTTCTTTAGTCTTTCCGTAAAAGCATTGACCCAGCGATAAAACCACCACCCATGCCGCAAACAGCGGTCTGTGCATTGGTTACCTGACGTGCGCCGGCATCACCCCATAATTGGGTACAAGCTTCATGAAGCAAGCCAAAGCCATGCAGGCGGCCTCCGGATAATTGTCCTCCACCAGTGTTCACTGGAAAGCGGCCACCCGGTCCAATATTACCCTCTGCGATGAAATCCTTTGCTTCGCCATGGCCGCAAAAGCCGAAGGCTTCGAGCCAATATGGCACGAAAATGCTAAAACCGTCATATAAAGCAAGCACATCGATGTCGGTCGGCTTCATATCGGTACGTTTCCACATATCAGCGCAGGAATCATGCGCCCCCATTGTGGTCAGGTCTGTTCGTTGGTCCCATGTTTCTTGTGAACCAAGCGCTGCTCCCATCGCTTCTATAACCAGCGGTTCACGAGCGCAGTCTTTTGCTGCATCAGCCGCCGAAACAATAACAACACAAGCGCCGTCAATGGGTATGTCACAATCGAACAAACCTAGCGGAGAAGAGATCATCCGAGCCTCCAGATAGTCCTCCATTGTCATAGGAGACTGCATAACTGCCATGGGGTTGAGTTGCGCAAAAGCACGTTCCCCGGTTGCCACCATGCCAAGATGTTCGCGGGTCATACCAAATTCGTGGAAATAACGCATTGCCATCCAGCCCGCCCAGTTAGACGCCGACATTGCGTTAGCAGGTACCAGATAGCTGAGCCAGCCGTCCATACGGGCTTTGCCTGCGCCGGCTATACTGGCGCGCCGGGTGGCAGTTTGTGAACTGCTTTCTGTGAGTGCACGAAAGCATAGCACATGCCGCGCCTGTCCTGTTAAAACAGCCATGGCAGCCACCATGATCGGCCCCATCTGGGACGGACCGTCGGGAATCGCGCCGTGCCAACGAGTTTTAAGTCCAAGCGCGTTGCGCACCTCGCCTGTCCCGAGCGGTGACATACCAGGGGAATTGTCTGTTTTTCCGGGATATGTCGAAATGCCGTCTATATCATCTTTGGTAAGGCCCGCCGTTTCCATTGCGCGTTTTGCGGCCTCGACAAGATGAGCCATTGCAGGGCGATTGGTTTTGCGGCCAATATTGGACATTCCTACGCCGGTTATAGTAGCTTTCATAGTCATCGTACCGGCTCCCATTGCGGAAACCATACATCATCAACATTCATAAAACAGACGCGCATCTGCTGACCTATGGTGATTGAATCGAGGTCAGCGTTTATGACTTCTGCGGTAACGCGGACACCCGGAGCACCATCCACATCGACAACGGCTATCGCAAAAGGCACCTTCATGTCGGGGGCCCAAGGCTGATGATTGACGGTGTAACTATATACAGAGCCTGTGCCTGGCACCGACTTATTTTCAATCTCTTCGCACCAGCACTTTGGGCAGACGAGTTGCGGCGGATGGATAGCGGCGGCACAATCCTTGCAAAAAGCTATTATCAATTTGCCGTCGGCGCCTCCTGTCCAGAATGCTGTATTTTCAGCTGTCAATTCAGGTAACGGTCTCATTTACTATCCTTTGTCTGGAGGTTTCGCGGCAGTGCGAAGGAGACAAAAATCGCCAGAATACACACCGCAATAATAACCATAATCGTTAGCTGGTACGCGAATGGTGAGGGGTAGGTTTCCGTCCCCTTGCTGACCACATCAACTGCCAGCAAGGTCGTCACCATCTGTGCGCCGATGCCAAGGAACAGTTGCCGGATCACGGTCAACATGCCTGAAATCTCGCTAATCCTTCCAGGCGGAGAGGCATGAGCGATGATTGTAGGAGCAACTGAGAACAGCATTGTGGCCCCAAAAGAGATGACAATTAGCTCAGCGACAATGATCGTGTAACTACTCGCATCCAGCAAGGCCAGTATCCATCCTGTAGTCGTAATCAAGCCCCCGATGACAAGCGCATTTCGTCCTCCTCCTCGCCCCGCAAGCCAACCTCCAAGCGGACCAGCAAAAACCGAGCTGAGATTCGATGGCAGCTTTGCCAGTCCAGCCATTGTCGCTGACAAACCAAGTCCGGCAACTGTCCATCTGGGTGCCTGGAGCAGAAGTGAGAAAAAGACCGAGATCTGGAGCGTGCTCATCGAAACCAGCGCTGTAACAGCTCCGCCAATCGCAATAGTCCGATTGCCAAAACTGCGAACTGCAATCAGCGGGTTGGCACTCGTAAGACTACGGTATAACCACCATGCTATCAATGCCAGCCCCAAAGCAAGCGTACCAAGGGACCAACCACTGGCCCAGCCCCAATCCTTGCCGGTACTGAAATAGATCAGGACGAATGCTACACCGGGTGCAAAAGCTAGGCCAGATACCCAATCAACCGCTGGCCCCGCTAATTGTCGTACTGATTTCGGAACCAAAGTAACTATCGCAAAAGCGGAAACTGCACATAAAATTGCGCTTGCAAAGAAAATGCCGTGCCAGTTAAACTGGTCCACGATCATACCGCCGACAATAAGCCCCGAAGCCGTTCCAATAGATGCGCCGGATATCATCAGACCGATCGCCATAGGGGCACGGTCTTTTCCTAAATTCTCGTGCACCAAGCCAATACAAAGGGGTAAGATTGCACCTGTAACACCCTGCATAAGCCGGCCAGCCAGCAAGACACCAAAATTTTCCGATAATGCACTAATAAGCGATCCCAACGC
>JADMKQ010000052.1 GCA_015478735.1 Sphingorhabdus sp.
CGATAATAAGTTCGACCAAATATGCGCGTATTATACCCCGGTTTGAACGACCATTGGCTTGGCCGGGTTTCAGTGGGCAGCCGCACCGTCGTTACATAGCAACTAAATTCAGGTTCATTATAATAGGGTAGATACTGATCTTGTTGTGCTGCTCTGATCCGTTTGGGGGGCGCGCTAAAGCCGCCACCGGGAAGGGCAAGTGATCTGGCGCCATTCCCGTCATCGTCCCAGTCGACCATTCCGGTGCCACTTACCATCAACACGCTTGCTTGCGCTTTTTGATCATATCTCCATTGAACATCGTCAATTGTTTGCCATGTGTCGCCGATCGACTGCTGACGAAAAACACTAAGCAATTGTGCTGGGGCTACTGCGGAGAATTGGGCTTGTTGCGCCAGCCCGTCGATACCGCGGGTAATCACTGTGTGCGTTTTCCGTGCTGGCTGATTGAAGCCAGCACGCGCATCGATTTCGAACAAAGTGGTTATATCGGGCTGCTTTGCGGGGTGCCATTCAAGGCGCTCTATCGAGCTGCCTTCTGCCCTGAGCGGCAAAATCCAGCGATAAGGTAAAACCGGTTCAGAAACTGGTGGAGCGACCGGGGGTAATGTGCCATCCAGATAGTATAGCTTGCCACCGATCCGCGCTCGTACAAGAACGTGATCGAACATTCCCGGGCTAGGAAGCCTCTGGTCGAGACCATCGTCACCACCGGAATAATTTGCCATCACAGCCTCTGCTTCGATACCTAGCTCGGCAAGCAATCCTAACAGTAAAACAGTCTTGCCCTTACAATCGCCATATCGGCGCTGCCATGTTTCTTCCGATGTAGCGGGGGTCAGGTTTCCACCGTTAAGACCAATATATATGTATCGTACATCCTGCTGAACGAGCTTGAGTGCAGCGCTCGCGCGATCAAACTCGTTGTCATGTGTAGCGGCTATGCGCTTGACCTCTTGCTTCAGCGGCGAAGTGTCAGAAATGCTCGCTGCATTGCTATAAAGTCCGGCAAATTTCCGTGAAATGGCCTTCCAATCTGAAAAGTCACTATACTCCACGATACGTTGCCAATTATAGCGAGGCGGCGCATCCTTTGGCGGGATCAAATGGGACGGGTTATCCAAAAGGAACTCAATTTCCCGCTCACCTTTTACGGCGACAGCCGCCATATCATCGGTCATCTTGATATTAGGCTTTTGACCTTCAACCCAGTTCAGCCCCAAACGGTACCGGCCCTGAGGTACATTAGATTCAAGAAGAAGCACCCCTGCATCCGTGTCCCGCAAAGTGGGGTCATCAACACGAATTGTGTATGCGAATTCCAGTTCATCTCCTACGCGCAAGTCAGGAACCCGGCTCACTGCTGTCAGAGTACCGTCGAGTATTGCAGCTTCCAACTGGCCTTCCTGTCGCAATATTTCGAAAGATGCGCTCGGGAATATGTCAATCACTTCACCATCACGGTGCACTTTGATCGCATGTACTGTAGGTGCGCCAGACGCCGGATTCCAGGAAATAGACAGATTGCCAATTTGCAAAGCGTTGGGATGGGTGATTTTCATCCGGTAGCCAGTATAATGTTGCTGTCCTTGTTCGTCGAGATGGACAAGAACATCGCTCCTTCGCACAAATACCAGCCCGCTGACGTCTGCTGGTACTGCCATGAGTTCGGATGGAACCACCCAATCCGGTTCCGCGCCGCGCTGCACCTGGTCGTTTTTCGCACAGGCTGATCCGTGGATCAGTATTGACGCTATGAATATTGAATATTTAAACCGCATTTTGCCCCCCAGTTCTTGCGGTATAATGATTGAAGTCGCGGTATTTACAAGTGGTAATGAAAAAAAGTCCCTGCTCGTTTGCTACCTTAAGCGCGGCGCGTAATTTTGGAGTTTATCGGCCTCACTCCAGCCCGTCGTATCGATAATAATAACGTCATGCGAGTAATTCTCTCCGCTTCTTACACCCCGATAATCTCCCCAATAGGAACTGCTGCATCTTGCTGAGGCCGTGAGAGGTAGAACTCAGCAATTAAATATCCGTTCTCTTCCCCTTTCGTATCGAGACCTTGTGCCGCAAGTTTGTCCAGAACGCCTTCCTGCTCGTCATGTGACACGAAAGCGCGCTGCACGAACGGTTCGCAATCAAGCTTTTCCGTGACATAGCCGTGAGTGGCCAGTTCCTGCGCTATGGGTTCGAACGAAAACATGCGCAGCACGAAATTTGCCAGCCAGGGTTTCTGGCCCTGTGTCACGGCGGGCATCATCTTTGAAAAGCTTGTTTCGGTAACATAGCCAACGCAGCCCGTTGAGATGATCAAATCGACCGGTTGCAGCATTTCGCTCGCAGCTTCGGGCAGAGGCTCCCTCTCCAGGTCAAGCGCAACGCCCTCATCAAGCAGCCCGGCATTTTTGGCATAGTCGATTGCTGGCATCGAAGAGTCCAAACCAACGATAGTGGCCGAACTGGTCGTGGGGATCTCGTCAAAGAACCGGCGATCTGCATCAATCACTTGCTCAGGCGTTGCATGGTCCAAAAGCGGGTCGGTCCAGTGTTCGTAAAGGTCATCCATGTCGAGATCATGTTTAAGCAAAGCCGCGTTGACACCATAGGAACAACCGAGATCGAGCGCGCAGACGGGCTCTTCCTTGCGGTCTTCGAGATGACAGATCAGCGAATCAAATAAGGGCTTCGCACGGTCGGGAATCTTGTAATCCACCTTGCTTAGCTCGCGGAAATAACTGCGCGGATCGGGCTTGCCATAGATATGGGTCATATCGGCCTTCGCTGCGTTGATATCGACGTGCAACATAACATCTCCTTGGGAAACGAGGGGTTGAACTATGCTGTCGTCGCATTGCTTTGCCCCGACGACAAACAGGACCCTGCGGCACGGCCGCGCTGCGCAAAAGCGCAATGGACTTCGAACATAGCGATCAGATCGAAGCTGTGATCCCAAGCAAACTGCTTTAAGGCAAATATCGGCAACCGCCCGTTAGCGGCCATGCCGATATATCGTTAACTGTAGCTTTTACCTTGATAAATGGCAATATAAGCTGTCCGTTATCTGGTCGTGCCGGAGATATGGTTCCCTAATTCAAGCATCAACATCTGTAAGTTCGGATAATTGCCGCGTTTCATCGGCCAGATTGTCGATGACGCGCCGCATTAGTTCCTGGAGCTTGGTGACTTCTTCGCTGGTCATTCCTTTTGTTGCGATTTCATGAATTTCGGCATTCATTGGCGCAAGGATCAGCTCAAGCTGCTTGGCGTGGGGGGTCAGGTATATAAAGGTCTTGCGGCGGTCCACGGGGGTTTTCTTGCGAATGATGAAACCGTCTTTTTCCAGACCCTTTAATGCCACTACGGTGGTCGGTTCGCGCATTCCGACCCGGTCGCTCAGTTCGCGCTGGGTTATGCCATCTTCCCGCCATAGCTGCCGCAGGAAACGCCATTGACCAGCCGAAACATTGTGGGTCAGCGTGCTACGTTCCAGAAGGCGCGAGAATGACCGAAATACAATTCGCGCCAGATAACCGATGCTGTTGTTCGGATCGGTATAATATTCCGGGCGATGGCGATTATCCTGATTTTTTTTAGCCATTATACATCTCCCAATACCGCAGATCTGACCAGTTGAAACCTGGCTTCCTTAGAATACAAACTATTCTGCAGCAATTTATTCATTTAACCATTATTCATGCCATTAGTGGCGCGTCCTTGCCCAAAAGGCGATAGCTTTCTGCACATAATTATGTTTGCCTTACGCTAACCCGAACAGAAACATTGTCATATCAGTGGCTTTGCCCTTATCTGAAATCCGGCCCACCAAACAAATGCGAGACTACTTTTGATTGACCACCAACTTTACGCTCAACGATTGCGCGGTGCTTATGCAGGGCCGACTATTGCACCGCTGCGCCATGGGGAGCCGCAGGCGTCTGTGGATGATGCTTATGCTATTCAGGCGCTGAACCGGGATCATTGGATGCAGGAAGGGCGGCGGATTGTGGGGGCCAAGATCGGGCTTACTTCCAAAGCGGTTCAGAAGCAGCTTGGTGTCGATCAGCCTGATTTCGGGATATTATTTGATGACATGGCGGTTGAAGATGGCGGCTCTATTCCCGCGGCAAAGTTGCTGCAGCCCAGAGTCGAGGCTGAAATCGCTTTCTGCCTTGGCCGCGATATTGATGCGGTTGGCGATGATTCCGCAGAACTGGCTGAAGCTATTGCCTATGCGCTTCCGGCGCTTGAAATTGCCGATAGCCGGGTCGCGGACTGGAATATCACTTTTGTCGACACCATTGCGGACAATGCTTCGTCGGGACTGTTCGTACTTGGCAAAGAGCGGTTGAAACTGGCGGATATCGACCTTGTCGGCTGCGTGATGCGGATGGAGAAAAACGGCGTGCTTGTTTCAGAAGGCAGCGGCGCGGCCTGTCTTGGGAACCCGTTAAATGCACTCGCCTGGCTGGCGTCGATACGCATCAGTCAGGGCAATCCGCTAAAGGCCGGCGACATCATATTGTCGGGCGCGCTGGGGCCGATGGTCGCGGCGGTTCCGGGTGACAGTTTCACCGCACATATTGAGGGGTTAGGCGGGGTCAGCCTGCAATTCGCTGACTGACCCTAGAGTGGTTTCGAGTGAAATGGAACATTTCACGGCTCGGAAATCACGGTAAAACAATAAACTAGGCCCCAATTTTGATTCAATCAAAATTGAACAGGGTCTAGCCTGTTAAATCTTGCCGAGAGTTTCCTTGCGCGGCCCCAGATAGCCGAACAGGTAAGCCGCGACTTTACGCATCTGAATCTCTTCCGCGCCTTCGGTAATGCGGTAACGGCGATGGTGCCGGTAGATATGCTCAAACGGTTTGTGCCGGGAATAGCCCATTCCGCCATGGACCTGCATCGCCCGGTCGGCCGCTTCGCAGCAAAGCCGGTTTGCCCAGTAATTGCACATCGATACGCGGTCCGACAGGCGGTGCTCCACCTCTTTATGGGGCATATTGTCCATCTCCCACGCGGTCTTGTGGATCAGCAGACGCAGCATTTCGGCTTGCGTTGCCAGTTCGACCAGCGGGAACTGGATCGCCTGGTTTTTGGCCAGTGCCTGTCCGAAGGGCTTGCGCTCGCGGGCATATTTCACGCTTTCTTCTATGCAATAAACCGCTGCGCCCAAGGATGAAGCCGCTTGCCTGATGCGGTTTTGATGCACAAAACTTTGCGCGATGGACAGGCCGCCATCGAGCGGGCCGAGCCGTGCGCTATCGGGCACCCAGACATCGGTAAAGGTCATGCGCGGGTGATCGGTGGGCATGTTGAACGTCCACATATATTCATCCACCGTCATTCCCGGTGTGCCCGTGGGAACAAGCAGGCAGCTTATACCCTTGGCATCGCCATCATTGCCGCTGGTCCGGCAGAAAGTCGCACAGTGGCTTGCGACATGCATGCCGGTGATCCACATCTTGCGCCCGTTGATGAGCCAGCCGTCCACACCGTCGCGCGTTTCGGGAACCGCGCGGGTCTCCATGTGGGTCGCGTCGCTGCCATGATCGGGTTCTGTCAGGCCGAAAGCGGTCCGTCGTTTGCCTTCAAAGCCGCCGAGGATGAACTCCTGTTTCTGCTCCTCGCTGGTCGCGAATTGTTCGAACATCTCGACGAAAGGGAAGTTGCCGACAATGCTATGCTCGTTCTGCAAGTCATTGTGCAGCCCAAGCCCCTTTGCGGCGAAATGTTCGCGTATGACCGCCATCCACAGGTTCGATCCGTCCTTGCCGCCATATTTTTTGGGCGCGGAAAAGCGCCAGTGGA
>JADMKQ010000053.1 GCA_015478735.1 Sphingorhabdus sp.
GTTGAAATCCGGCGGCTATCTCGTCATCAACCCGACAGAGGCTCTTGTCTCTATCGACATCAACTCCGGCCGCTCCACGCGAGAGCATGGTATCGAGGCGACTGCGGTTAAAACCAATCTGGAAGCCGCAGCGGAAATTGCCCGTCAGTTGCGCCTGCGCGATATGGCCGGTTTGGTCGTGATCGACTTTATCGACATGGATCGCCACTCGAATGTCCGTAAGGTCGAGCGAGCCATGCGTGATGCGCTGAAAAATGATCGTGCGCGGATTCAGGTCGGTCGTATCTCAAGCTTCGGTTTATTGGAAATGAGCCGCCAGCGCCTGCGTACCGGCGTTCTGGAAGCCTCCACCAAGGTCTGCCCGCATTGTGAAGGCACTGGCCTTGTCCGCACGGCATCTTCTGCTGCTCTATCGGCACTGCGCTTGATCGAGGAAGAAGCTGCCAAAGGCAAAGCCAGCCAGATCACCCTGACCACCAGTCAAGAAGCGACAATTTACGTCCTGAACAGCAAGCGGCATGAAATCGGAGAAATCGAAGAACGTTACGGCGTTACGGTCGAAATCACTCCTGATGGAGAGATTGAAGGCGCTCGCATGGAAGTCAAAGGATCGGGTAGCCCGCCGAAAAATGCTCCGAAGTTTGAGCCTATTATCGACCTGGACGAAGAGGAAGAGGACATCGCAGCCGATGTCGCTGAACAGGAAACCGGCAACGAAGAAAATGCCCCGCGCAAACGGCGTGGACGGCGTGGACGACGCGGCGGTCGGCGTGATCGTAATGGTGGCGAAACCGCTTCCAACGATACCGGCGGTGATAACGACAATGGCGCGGAACAAGTCTCTGAGCCATCCGAAGCGGAAAGCGCAGAACAAGCTAGTGAGCAAACAGCGGATCAGAACGACGACAAGCCAAGGTCACGCCGTTCGCGAGGTGGCCGTAACCGCAAGCCATCTGACGCTGTAGTAGAGGCGACAGAAGTTTCGGAAACCGAAGCTCCGCAAGCCGAATCTCAGGTTGAAGCTGGTGCAGACGAAGCTGCTGAACTAGCCGAGAAGCCGAAGCGTACACGCCGGCCGCGAGCGAAGAAAACCGATGCTCCGGAAGCGGCAACGCAGGCCACACCGGAAGCTGAGGAAACTTCCGCGCCAGAGGCCGAAGAAAAGCCCAAGCGCCGCCGCGCACCGCGTAAGCCCAAGGTGGTTGCGGAAAGCCCTGAAGCTCCTCAGTCGCCTGAAACCGCAGAAGCTCCAGCTGTTCCGGTAGAAGGTGCCGAAGCTGCTACTGAAGAACCGGCTGCAAAACCTGTAGCTAAGCGGGCTCCTCGGTCGCGGGCAAAAAAGGCCGATGGCGCGGAAGCGACCGATAAACCAGCTGTAAAACCGGCAGCCCGAAGAGCGACGACCAAAAAGCCGGCTGTGAAGGCAACAGAAGAAACCGCGCCCAACGAACCCGCACCCCAAGAAAGTGCTCCTGTTGAAAGCGCATCTTCGGAAGGCGATTCTGAAAAAGCGGCAACTCCAGAAAAATCCGATCCACCCCGTGTCGGCTGGTGGCAGCGCACGTTCGGTTAAGCGAAAGATATGTGCCCCCTCTCCGTGCGAGAGTGGGGCACATCTTCTGTTGTCAACGGGTTCCATTGTCCGCTAGATTGTGGGCAGGTAATTTCATCGCAGGTTAAGCCTGCCCGCCCGATATGGGTGCTAAACAGGAAGGCACGTTCGCCCGAATAGCGGTTTTCAGAGAACATCCAAAAAGGACATATATGTCATCGCCGAATGATCATACACGCAAGCATATAGCTTCTTTTTCCCTGTCTCGAATCGGGTATTTAATCACCGCCTTTGTCGCTATGTTCGCGGTCATGGCGCAGCCTATTGCCGCGCAATCCATTCTTCGTGATGCTGAAACCGAAGCGCTGTTCAGGGACATGGTGGCGCCGCTAGTGCAGGCGTCCGAACTGGATGCCGAGGATGTTGAGGTTGTCCTGATCAACAGCAGCGAGGTCAACGCTTTTGTCGCGGGCGGACAGCGCATATATTTCTATTCCGGAACAATAGCCGAAGCAGATAGCGCAGTAGAGATTCAAGGTGTTATGGCGCACGAGCTTGGCCATATTACCGGCGGTCATATCATCCGCTTTGGCGAAGGCATAAAAACCGCCACCGGCATTACGATCCTCAGCCTGATTCTGGGTGCCGCAGCCATAGCCGCAGGTGCGGGCGATGCGGGAGCCGGAATTTTGGCAGCTGGTCAACAGGCCGCAATGGGCAAATTTCTCGCTTTTAACCGCGTCCAGGAACGCAGCGCCGATGCCGCAGGTGCCCGCTATCTTTCCGGGGCTGGTATCACCGGCAAAGGGTCAATCGACTTTTTCAAAAAGCTGCAAAATTACGAGTTCCGCCTCGGCATTCCTCAGGAAGACAGTTATAGCCGCACCCACCCGCTTTCCGGAGAGCGTATATCCTTGCTCCGCGATGTGTATCAGGCTGATGCGGCCTGGGATCACCCACCTGATCCAGAGATAGAAGAACGGTTCCAGCGAGTTAAGGCAAAGCTGTTTGGCTATATCAGCGACCCTGCCGTGACGCTGCGCGAGTTTCCGGAAACCGACCAGACTATAGCCGCACGCTACGCCCGCGCCTATGCTTGGCACAAAAGCGCTTATCCCGACCGGGCCATGGCGGAGGTCAACAGTCTGTTGCAAGACGAACCCAACGACCCTTATTTCCTAGAACTGCAAGGGCAGATATTCCTGGAATCCGGCAAGCCCGAAGCGGCTATCGCCTCGCTACGCAAAGCGGTCCAACTGACCAATAACCAACCGTTGATCGCCAGCCTGTTTGGTCATGCGCTAATCGCTACCGAAGACAAAAGCCATTTCGAGGAAGCTGAACGCGTATTGAAAGCCGCCGTGGCAAAGGACAATCAAAACCCTTTTGCATGGTATCAGCTTGGCGTTGTCTATTCCCAGCAAGGTGATAGCGCACGCGCACAGCTTGCCACTGCAGAAAGCGCCATGCTGTCTCGTAATTATGGCAGCGCGATCCGCAGCTCGCAAATCGCGATGTCCGGCATAAAGGAAAACACCCCCGAATGGATCCGCGCTCAGGATATTCTATTGACCGCGAAAAACGAGTTTGAACGTCAGGACAAACGGCGGCGTTAAGACCTCTTCTCAATAACCTTCATTAAACAGCACCCTTGTCTAACAAGTCTAGACAAGCAGAAGAAGCTGACCCAAGGAGGTTGAACTTTTTGAAATGGTGAAATGTGGACAATATTAAAAGGAAGTGGATGATTATGGGAGGTGGCGTGTTAGCCATAGCAGCAGCGACAACTGTCTGGTTCATGCAGGCAAATGGCGCATCATCCGCGGGTGACGAAGCGGCAAAAGCCGCACTGGCAGCCGGCATTGACGACAAACAAAAGACTGCAATCGAAGCCATTGTGCGCGATTATATTCTCAAAAATCCCGAAATCATTCCCGAAGCCGTCGAAATATTGCAGAACCGCCAAAAGGGCGCGGCTATCAGTGAGGTTCGCGCCCAGATCGAAACGCCTTTTGCCGGTAACGCCTTTGCCGGAAACCCCAATGGCGATGTTATCGTCGTTGAATATTCCGACTTTGCCTGTCCCTATTGCAAGCAAACCACCGCCGACATTGGTCGCGTTTTGCAGGAAGATAAAAATGTCAAAGTGGTCTTTCGCGAACTTCCAATATTGAGTGAGGCCAGTAATGACGCCGCGCTAATGGCGCTTGCTGCTGCCAAACAAGGAAAATATTACGCGTTTCACAAGACCATGTTTGCCACTGGTCGCCCAACCCCTTCCACCATCGAAAATGCGGCCAAGGAAGCGGGGCTGGACATGCAGGCCGCGCGCAAATTCATTGCAACGCCCGAAGCCCGCGAAGAGATACAAAAAAATATCGAAATCGCCCGGCAGTTACAATTCACCGGAACTCCTGCTTTTGTAGTCGGCAATCAGACACAAGTGGGTGCAGTCGGCTATGAGGGCTTAAAGGAAATGATCGCCAAGGCTCGTAAAACCAAATAACGGCAGTCACACAGCTCAGTCGCGCCTACCCTTAAATCCTTGTGCTATCACATACCATTCTGACGAGCCCTTGCGGCTTGCCGGGGGTTTAGCGTGTTTCACGGTCTTGAAATGCTGTTTCAGAAAAGTTAGCAGATCATTGTCCGTACCGCCCGCCAGAACCTTTGCCACAAAGGTGCCGCCGACTTGCAGGTTTTCCACCGCAAAATGGGCAGCGGTTTCAACTAGTCCCATGGTGCGCAAATGGTCGGTTTGCTGATGCCCGACGGTATTTGCAGCCATGTCCGACAATACAAGATCGGGAGCGCAGCCCAGCGCTTCCATCAACTTGTCCGGCGCGCTGTCATCCATGAAGTCCATTTCAAAGATGGTAACACCATCAATCGGGTCCACAGGCAGCAAGTCGATGCCGACAATTTTCGCACCGGGAACAAATTTGCGAATGACCTGCGACCAGCCACCGGGTGCAATACCCAGATCGACCACCGCCTTGGCTTTGCGGACAAATTTGAACCGTTCGTCCAGTTCCAATATCTTGTAGGCCGCGCGCGAGCGATAGCCTTCAGCCTTTGCCTGTTTGACATAAGGATCGTTAAGCTGCCGCTCCAGCCAGCGTGTAGAACCTATTTTCCGGCCCTTTGCGGTTTTTACGCGCTCTTTCTGACCTGATCTGCCCCTGCTCATGATTGTTGCCTTTCATGGGAGGACATGAGCGAGCGCAAGATGCCTTCCCTAATACCGCGATCAGCTACACCGACGCGGCTGGCTGGCCAAATTTCTAGTATGGAATCGAGTATGGCGCACCCGCCAACCACAAGCTCCGCACGTTCTCGTCCTATGCATGGAATCTCGGCGCGTTGTTCCGGTGAACAGGCGACCAGCATTGCGCTTATATCACGCATCGAGTCCGCTGGAACAATCAAGCCATCAATCACTTTCCGGTCATAATGTGGTAGTTTCAAATGTAGACTAGCCAACGTTGTCACGGTGCCGCTAGTTCCAAGTAAGCGGAAATCCTGATTTTCCGATGTGGGCAACCGACTGGCAAACTCGGCAAAACTATCGCGTACTCGCGCACGCATATTTTCGAACGCCTGTGCGCGTGTGCGCGGATTACTGCTGTTATATTTCTCTGTCTCGGTCAGCGACACTACACCCCACGGTGCGCTAAGCCAGTCGATAATCTGCGGCGCAGCGCCAGATGTGTCGACAAGCACCAGCTCGGTTGAACCTCCGCCAATGTCAAAAATCAGGGCTGGTCCTTCACCCGGTTCCAGCAAAATCTGACATCCCAATACTGCAAGGCGCGCTTCTTCTTCCGCGGTAATAACATCCAACGCTATGCCGGTTTCCTGCCGCACCCGGTCGATAAACTTGTCACCATTACTGGCCCGTCGGCAAGCCTCTGTCGCGACCGAACGAGCGAGCGTGACATTGCGGCGTTTCAGCTTGTCCGAACAAATGGACAAAGCCGCAACCGCACGGTCCATCGCCCGGTTGCTAATCCGTCCGGTCTCGATCAACCCCTCACCCAGTCGCACGACGCGCGAAAAGGCATCGGTAACAATGAAGCCGTCAGAAGACGGCTTTGCAACCAGTAAGCGGCAGTTATTCGTGCCTAGATCAATGGCCGCATAAGACCGTAGCTTGGGCCACCGGGCACCATTATAGTTTGAGGAAGACGCATTTCGCCTACCATTTTTGTATGTCGCCGCATGTTTCGAGCGCGCCATCCTTGCGGATTTTCCGCCGTCCTGTTGTTGCGGCGATGGGGATAGTTCATCCGCCATAACCGTTACTCTTATGTTCCTCCGGATCGGATAATACCGCCGGTATTTGACCCTAGAGATAACGGTAGGGTGCCCCATGTGCAAGAGTTTAGCGAAAAAGGTGCAATAGGGTCAGCCCGCCTTGAAACTGCATCCGTTTAACGAAACAGATCATGGCTGATTATCAAAAGTGGACCGGCAGAACGCCAAAACCCCTTGACCCATCGAAAACCCCCGTTTAGAGCGCCCCCGACACTCCCCTGTCGTATAATGGTAATACCACGGACTCTGACTCCGTTAATTGAGGTTCGAATCCTCACGGGGGATCCAGCTTTTCCTTGAAGTAACAGCGGCCTGATTTCTATTATGGATATTGTCGCTCTTGGGAATATGCCATTTCTTCCGAAAGGAGAAACGGCCCGCATTAAAGTGGGCTTGATATTATGAGCCAGTATATGATCGAAAGCCTTTCGACTGCCCTACCCTTTCTTAACGACCTTCCCCCTTGGGTTGAAACACTTGTTGGTTTGGGAATCCTTGTTTCGATCGCGTGGGTGGCGAACTTTATCGTCAAACATCTCCTTTTGATACTAGGAACGCGGTGGCTTCCGCGTAGGGATATATCCCTGCTACCCGTTGCCGCGCGGCTCGCCAATATTGTTCCGGCACTCATCATCTCAAGAGGCATAGTAGCAGTCCCCAACCTGCCGGAGCCGCTTGTCACCGTCATCAGTAATGTCGTCTCTGCGTCGATTGTCCTGTTTATCGGTATGGCGATCAGTCAGGTGCTGACCCTCGTCAACCAGCTTTATGATCGTAGGCCGGATGCACTTTCTCGCCCGGTTAAAGGTTATATCCAGCTTCTTAAAATCATCCTCTACGGCGGCGTCGTTTTACTCATGATCGCCATATTGATGGATGAATCACCGCTTCTTCTGCTTTCCGGTCTTGGCGCGATGGCGGCAATCCTGATGCTGGTTTTCAAGGACACGATTCTGTCCCTCGTCGCGTCAGTCCAGCTCACATCGAACGACATGCTGCGCGTTGGCGACTGGATAGAGATGCCCGCTCTGAACGCGGATGGCGACGTCGTTGATATTGCCTTGCACACTGTAAAGGTGCAGAATTGGGATAAGACGATCACAACTATCCCCACGCACCGGCTGATTTCCGAAAGCTTCAAAAACTGGCGCGGCATGTCCGATTCGGGAGGGCGACGGATCAAGCGATCAATCTTTATCGACCAGAATGGTATCCGATTTCTTACCGATGAAGAGCAACAGAATCTGCGTCGTTTTCAACTTCTCAATTCATATCTTGACCGCAAGCAGGCAGAGCTTCTCGAGTGGAATAGTGAAATCGAAAAGACCGGACGTGACGGAATTAACCGCCGCCGGATTACAAATATTGGCACATTCCGCGCCTATGTCAGCGAGTATCTCCACAACAACCCGAATATTGCCCAGGACATGACGCTGCTTGTGCGCCAACTCGACCCGACGTCAAAGGGATTACCGATCGAGATCTACTGCTTTACGAACACAACTTCGTGGAATCCCTATGAGAATATCCAGTCGGATATATTTGACCATCTGATAGCGATTTTACCGGAATTCGGGCTCAGTTCGTTTCAGGAGCCGAGTGGTCTTGACCTGCAACGAGGCCTCTCAGGGCAATCACACTCAGATTGACATTTGGGCCGCCAGTGCGCGTTCGGCCATCCGTTCGGCCGTCGCTTGCTCGGCCAGCACGATATGATCTGCGCCATGCAGTGACAGATCAGCCACTTCTTCGTCCGAATGGACCCGCGCAACGATGGTCAGTTGAGGGTTAAGCTCCCTCGCACGCCGACAAATAGCACCCGCCTCCACGCCTTCGGGTATGGCGATCAGCAATGTTTTTGCACCGTCAATTCCCGCCTGACGCAGGACGTTTTCCGCCGCTGCGTTACCAATAACCACGGTGATCCCCGCCGCCATAGCCTCTGCTGCAATATCATTCTGATCCTCTATTAAAATCAGAGTCTCACCGCGCTCGCGCACCAGCTTTGCGACATGCTTGCCGACATGACCATAACCGATCAATATTGTGCGGTCCGGTTGAGGTGGTGGTATATACTCTTCGATTGCGTCGTCTTCCTGTTCATCTTCCGGCCAATGAAGCCGCGAAACCAGCGCGAACAGGATGGGATTGAGAAGAATCGATAGAATTGCCCCTGCAAGTATCAGGTCACGCGCGCTATCAGGCATCACGCCCAGTGCAACGCCAAGCCCCGCGAGGATGAAAGAAAATTCACCAATCTGCGCCAGGCTGACCGATATAGTCAGCGCTGTTTCTTTATTGTAGCCGGACAAACGGACGATAGCATAAGCGGCAAAGGTTTTGCCAAATACAATGATTGCCACTGTCGCCGCCACGGACAAGGGTTGTTCGATCAACACCCTCGGGTCAAATAACATACCGACCGAAACAAAGAACAGAACTGCAAAGGCATCCCGCAGAGGCAATGTTTCCTCGGCGGCACGGCGGCTAAGTTGCGTCTCACCCAATATCATGCCCGCGAAAAAGGCGCCAAGCGCAAAAGACACGTCGAAAATCACGGCTGCCCCAAATGCAACGCCCAGCGCGATTGCCAGCACCGAAAGACGGAAAAGTTCCCTTGACCCGGAGTGGGCTGTCCAATGAAGAACCCAAGGCAAAATGCGCCGAGCGGCGATCAGCATGAACACCGCAAAGCCCAAAATCTTCAAGAAAACAAGCACCGCCGAACGGGTCCAGCCAGCAGACCCGCCTTCACCGCCCAACGAGCCGATCATAGCGGGAATCAGCAAGAGGGTGAACACCATCGCCAAATCCTCGACAACCAGCCAGCCGACGGCAATCCGCCCTTTTTCAGTCTCGACAATATCTCTGGCTTGCAGAGCACGGATCAACACCACAGTGCTGGCAACCGACAATGACAAACCAAAAATCAACGCTCCCACAAGCGACCAGCCCAGCACCAGACCCAGCCCCACGCCCATTGCAGTTGCGACAGATATCTGGATGATCGCACCCGGAAGCGCGATTCTTCGTACGGACAGAAGGTCCTTCATCGAGAAATGAAGGCCCACCCCGAACATAAGCAAAATAACGCCGATCTCAGCAAGCTGTAGCGCGAGACCAGTGTCAGCCACAAAACCCGGGGTAAACGGGCCGACAATAACACCTGCAAGCAAATATCCGGCGATAGGAGAAATCCGTAACCGGTGCGCCAGCGCCCCGATAAGAAAAGCCACACCGATCCCAACCACTATGGTCCCGATCAGTGAGGTTTCATGCTCCATGTAGAAGAACTATAATCTACTGCAGAAGCGGTCAACAAGAACGCGAGAATTGATTATGCCTTGCGAAATTATGCTTTGAATAAATGCAATCGCGATCGCCAAACTATTCGCTGTCTCTGTCGAAATTGGCTTGTGGTCTACCTTCGCGATCCGCCAATCGTCGCGCCGTGATGATTGTTTGAGCAACAAAAAGCACCATGAAGAGAGCGCCAACGCCTCCCACAAACACATCAAATCCGGAAATATCCCCGAACCAGCCGGGATCTTTAGTCCCAAGCACCATCATCAAGAGAGTCATGGTGATGACCACTATTCTTAGCTCGGTCGGACCGGCGGCAAGATAGGAAAGTTTGAGCTCACCCACCGTATAGACTGAAAGATAGGCATGTATGGAAAGCAACAGATAACCGGACACAGCAAATAGCGCGACATCGACGCGGACAAAGGGACTTAGCCCCATACCGGCGAGCAAGAGGACTGTCGTAATTCCGTCACAACTATGGTCTAGGAAATAGCCATATTTGGGGCGCTCAATTTTACGATACCGAGCCAGACTGCCATCAAGCGAGTCGCCAAACCACTGGACCGCTATGCCTAGAATGGCGAGCCATAGCCATCCGAGGTGAAAGCTGCTCGCGGCGTAACCGGCAAAGATTGCAACCGCGCCAACCATGCCGGTCGCGGTCAGTTTATCCGGTGTGACCCAATGTGGCAGGCGCCTACACATGTGGGTAAGAACCTTACGTTCCGCCCGTGCTAATATGTTGTCCTGGATTCTATTGATGGTTTTGTGTTTGATTTTTGCGTATCCGGTCATGATGCATTATCGAAGAGAACAGATTGCGCGTCAAGTCGCCATATCGACGGCACAGGGCAATATAGAGCGGATTCTGACATGCTGCGGTTATTTTCTGTCCAAAAGATCGTCAGTAACTTCCATCAGTAGCAGCGGCTCGTCTGGCACATCCGCTATCGCCTCAACAAATGCTTTTCTCGTCTCCGGCTCGTCATAGACCATTTTGGCATCATAAGCCTTTTGCCACGTTGCCTTGTCTGGCCATTCCGCGACACCAATGAACCGCCCATCCTCTTCCTGGTGCAAGCGCGATCCAAGGCTGCCATATTTTTGTTGGATAAGTTGTGTGCCGCGCCGCCAAGCAGCGCGAAACTGGTCTTCTTTTCCGGGGTGAACCTTCCACCAATAGGCTGCAACAAACATCATCCACCTTTCAGAACCGAAAATTGTGAAAGAGCTATGAGATTCTCCGCAAAGACTGTGCGAAACATTGGCTCACGCCAAAATCAGTTCGCTATAGCGGCAACCTGAAATTCGCGCGTGTCAAAGCCCTGGTCACCAATCTGGGCAGAAAGTCGCCGGGTCTGGATCGTGGGGCCAGCGGAACCGGGGATATATGCGCGACCAGACCCGTCCAACACAATACGATCATTCCCTACATAAAGGGTCACACCGCGAAGAGTATTGGGCGTATAGCGCACTTCCAGCATATACCCGTCGGGCGAATTGCACGTTTCCTTAAGCTCGCCCAGCCTGACAACATCAGCGGCCGCGCTCGAACCCGAACCCGTCGGAGTAAACTGGACCTCGCAAGAGACAGGAACAACTGCTCTGAGCTTGAACGCGGTAGAATCATTCGCGACCGCACTCGATGAAACCGCACCTGATGCAGTCACCGCCGTTACGAACATCGCCATAGCGCCCACGGATTTCTGTGTCATACCTTCTCTCAAATAGTTACAATCGCATTAACCATCTAATAAACACATACTGGCTCCATCAGTTCCATTAATGGTACGAGCAAGGAACCATTAACCAATAAACATCCAAAGACCAACAACTTTCCATCTCTTGGAAAACAGCCATTTCACAAAGGTTGGCTCAAACAAGTAACTGCGATAGACAGCAGATCACACATAATTGAAATGATCTAATGAGGATTCCATCGTCAATGAATACTCTAATTGATTACCGGGAAAAAATTCGCATCCATCACCGGTCTGATGAAGCAGAAATCCTGGAATATCTGGTAACAAACTTCGCCCCCGATGACGTGATGCGTAAGCGTATCCAAGAGCGGGCGATACAGGTCGTCAAGGATGTCCGTCGCGCCTCGGGTCCTACCTTGACTGAAAGCTTTCTTGGTCAATACGGCCTATCAACCGATGAAGGCCTCGCCCTGATGACATTGGCCGAGGCGTTATTACGTGTGCCGGACAATGAAACGATTGATGATCTGATCGAAGACAAAATTGGACCGTCTAACTGGCGTGAACATATTGGCCAGTCTGAAAGCTCACTCGTCAACGCATCGACTTATGCGCTGGAAATGACACGCAGCGTGATAAACCAGCCTGCAAGCCGTGGACCACTAGAAGCACTGCGGGGCGCAATAAAACGGTTAGGTGAACCGGTAATCCGAGTGGCTGTGCGACAAGCCATGAAAGAGCTTGGCAACCAGTTTGTGCTTGGCGAGGATATGAAGCTTGCGTTGAAGCGGGCCGAGAAATGGAGAGATAAGGGGGCCACCTATTCCTATGATATGTTGGGAGAGGCCGCGATTACGCAAGAAGGTGCGGATGGCTATTTTGATGCTTATGCTGACGCGATAAAGGAAATCGCCAAGGTGGCCCACTCCGATGATCTACGTGAAAATCCTGGGCTCTCCATTAAATTATCTGCGCTTTATCCGCGTTATGAGATGAGCCAGCAGGCCAAAGCGGTCCCTGCCCTTGCTGAGCGCGTGGGAGAATTGGCGCGCGCAGCGAGAGATGCCAATATTGGCCTGAATATCGATGCCGAAGAAGCCTATCGCCTTGGCTTGTCACTCGACATGGTTGAAATGGTTCTAAGTGATCCGCGCCTGACGGGATGGGATGGTTTTGGCGTCGTTGTACAAGCGTTTGGAAAGCGCGCCAGCTTCGTCATCGACTGGCTTTATGCGCTGGCCATACAACTCGATAGAAAGATCATGGTTCGCTTGGTCAAAGGCGCCTATTGGGACAGCGAAATCAAGCGGGCGCAAATGGATGGAGTTCCCGACTTCCCTGTCTTTACAACAAAATCGGCGACAGACATAAGCTATATCTGCTGTGCTTCACAATTGTTGAACATGACGGACCGTATTTACCCGCAATTCGCTACTCATAATGCCCACAGCGTTGCGGCCATTCTGGAAATGGCGGGTAATAACGATAATTATGAATTCCAAAGACTCCACGGCATGGGAGAGACTTTGCACGGTGCATTACTACGCAATGAAAAAGTCCGGTCACGCATTTACGCGCCAGTCGGAAAGCATCGGGAGTTGCTGGCCTATCTTGTCCGGCGCCTGCTCGAGAACGGTGCTAATTCTTCCTTTGTAAACCAGTTAGCCAATCACACGGTTTCCGCCGAAATGATCGCTACCGATCCTTTTGAGACATTGAAGTCAGACCAGAAAGCAAACCAGTCAAAAATCAAGAAACCTAGTGATTTATATCTTCCCGAACGCGTCAATTCGCGTGGTTGGGATTTGGCTAATCGTACCGATCTGAATGACTATGTAGCAGAGCGTGCGCCTTTTGCCGAAAAGCTATGGCGTTCATCACCCATGACCGTGCGGCCTGTTACCAGTGGAACTACGCGCAAAATATTCAATCCTGCGGTAAAAAACAGTCAGGTTGGCGAAGTCATTGAGGCCGATGAAAAACAGGCTTTGGATGCAATAGAAGAAGCTCGCACCTGGGATGTTCCGGTAACAGAGCGTGCTAACATCTTGCGAAAGGCTGCGGACCTTTACGAACAGCATCATGGCGAAATTTTCGCATTGCTGGCACGGGAAGCGGGAAAAACGCAGTTTGATACCATAGCCGAACTGCGGGAGGCGGTCGATTTTCTGCGCTATTACGCTAAAGAAGCAGAGAAACTACCAGATAATGAACCGCGTGGGACAATCAGTTGTATCTCACCGTGGAATTTCCCCTTAGCGATTTTCACCGGCCAAATCGCTGCTGCACTAGCTGCCGGGAACGCAGTATTGGCAAAACCATCTGACCAAACCCCACTTATTGCTGCCCTTGCCACCAATCTGCTGCATGAGGCCGGTGTCCCTTTAACCGCGCTTCAGCTTTTGCCGGGTGCTGGCGCAACCGTGGGCAATGTCATCTGCGGAGATCCGCGCATACAGGGCGTTTGCTTCACCGGCTCAACCGCAACGGCGCAGGCGATCAATCGGAATGTTGCGAAAAATGGTTCCGCCGATTCTCTTTTGATTGCTGAAACCGGCGGACTAAACTGCATGATCGTGGATTCGACCGCATTGCCGGAGCAATCTGTTCGGGATATTATCACTTCGGCCTTCCAGTCCGCCGGGCAGCGCTGTTCGGCTTTGCGGGTGGTCTATTTGCAGAAGGATATCGCGGAGCAGTTTTTGCACATGCTGAAAGGTGCGATGGAGGTCTTGGAGTCAGGAAACCCCTGGTGGCTTTCCACAGATATTGGTCCAGTCATCGACGAGAAAGCCTATGACAAGATAAGCAATTATATTGCCGCTGCACAGAAAGAAGGAAGGTTGATAACCCAATTGGATGTCCCGAATGATGGCTATTTTGTAGGGCCTGCGGTCATCAAGGTTGGCGGAATTAACGATCTGGAAGAAGAGATATTTGGTCCAGTTCTGCACGTTGCGACCTTTGAGAATGACGAGCTTGATACAATCGTTAGCGATATAAATAATCGCGGTTACGGGCTAACTTTTGGTTTGCAGACCCGGATCGAGCGGCGCATCGACAAATTGAGCGCAGCATTGAAAATCGGGAATATTTACGTCAATCGCAACCAGGTCGGCGCTGTTGTGGGTTCACAGCCGTTTGGCGGTCGAGGTCTGTCTGGTACAGGTCCCAAGGCAGGAGGGCCGCATTATTTGCCGCGCTTTTATAAAAGCGTTAGCCCGATGACGCCTGTCGTTCGCGGCGAGGATCTGGATCTGGCCACTGTTCAAACGACACTCGATAACCTTCCTGATACTAGCAATCTGCCACAAAACCATGACATCATGCCAGGCCCAACAGGTGAATCGAACGAACTGTTCACCTACGCGCGCGGGAAAATATTATGCCTCGGTCCATCAGCGGAAGAAGCCGTAAGGCAGGCGGAAACCGCGCGTGAAAATGGCTGCAAACCTTTGATCTGTGTTCCGGGCGCCAAGGGAGAACATGCACTGGACGGGTTCCTTCCCCGCGAACATCTGACCAGCCTTGGTGGCATAGATGCTGTTATATGCTGGAGCGACCTTGACGATCTTCGCTCGATACGCAAAGCCCTTTCAGAACGTGACGGCCCGCTAATCCCGTTCGTCGCGGAAGAAGAATTCGCGGACCGCTGCCTTGTCGAACGGCATGTCTGCATTGATACGACTGCGGCTGGCGGCAATGTTTCCTTGCTGGCTTGATCAGCAAGGAAATCAGGGGAAATCCACTATTTTCTTACGCTGAACGCGTTTAATTCCGATCAAGGACCCTCTATGGCAGTGATGACGAATTCCGATGCACTTTTAGTCGCCTTGCGCCAGATTAACCGCGCGATCGACTTGCATTCGAAACAGCTCAAAAAGGAAACCGGTCAAACAACGCCGCAACTTTTGATACTTAAAGCACTTCAAAAGGGCGGACGGTTAAAGCCGTCGGTCATTGCCAAGTCTGTTCACTTGTCCCACGCAACCGTCACGTCGATTGTGGACAGATTGGAAAAATCGAAAATGCTGACCCGAGAAAAAAGCGCAGATGACCGGCGCTCCGTGGAAATAGTTTTGACCGACAAAGGCAGGGAATGCATCGAAAATGCGCCGGAAATGTTGCAAGAAGACTTTCTGGTTTCCTTTTCCCAGTTGGAAAACTGGGAGCAAAGCCTTTTAATTTCCTCGGTGCAGCGCATTGCTTCCATGATGGACGCAGACCGGCTTGAATCAGCCCCGATACTCGAGATCGGGGAAATCTAGCCCTGCGGCGCAACCTCGGTCATTGCATCGTCTGCTGGTAAATCCCACGGTAAATGGCGCTCGCTAAGCACGATCATATTCTTGTCAGTAATCAGCGTGCCGCCGGTTTCGTAGCCCAGTAGCTGCAATGATGACATTCCGGCGTTTCGGGCCAGTGCCATCGTTTCATCAGAAGAGAAGTTTGTCAGCGCTCTGGCTAGTTCCTTCCCGGATTCATCGTATACGTGGATAACATCGCCTTTGACATACGGCCCCTGTATGGAAAGAACATCTTCCCTACCGATATTTTGCGGACCATTTTCAAGCGCGGCAGCAGCAGCGGGCTTGATGACAATGCTACCCGCCATTTGTAACCGGTCCGTAAGCCAGTTTGCCCAAGCGGAGGCAGGCTGCTTATCGGCAAAGACTTTCGTATGACGTCTTTCTCCATTCAGAACGGAAGTCACAGGCCGTTCATATTCCCCATGTGCGATCCGCGTATCACAGCCCGCATTTTGAGCCATATGTGCGGCTTGCATCTTTGTGAGCATACCGCCGGAGCCCAGACTACTAACGCCTTCTGTAACCGACAGATAGGGTGATACGTCTGTAACTTCTTCAACCAGCACAGCATCTGGCTCACTAGGGTCCTTGTCATACAGACCATCAACCTGTGTCAGGATGATAAGCTCTTCCGCCTGCACCATCTGCGCAACTTTAGCGGATAGCCGGTCATTATCACCAACACGGATTTCCTCTGTGGTGATCGTATCATTTTCATTGATAATCGGCATGATATTCGCATCAAGAAGCCGGTCGACCGTATTTTTGGTGTTCAAAAACCGGTTCCGGTCTTCAAGGTCCCGCAAGGTGACAAGCACTTGCGCTATTTCGAAACTATATTCATGCGCCACTTGCTTATATGCGTTTAGCAAGAGGGGCATACCACACGCCGCAGCAGCCTGTTTATCGCGCAGACCAGCCGTTTCCGGACTCTCCCCTATCATGTTCAGGCCAAGAGCCACCGAGCCGGAGGAACATAGAATTACTTTTGCCCCTCCTTCACGCAATCGGGCAATATCTTCCATCAGATTGTGCATAAATGCCCAACGCGGGGTTAATCGTTCCGAGTTCGCAAGCAAACTGGAGCCCACTTTAATCACAACTGTTTTTCTCTGTTCCATCAGTAACCTTTTCCAATCATGCATGCACGTAGGTACTTAGGCACGCATGTGCAATAATTAAGTGGTCAAACCTTTAATATATCAAAATTAGACACGAAATCAGTGACTGTTGACATATCTATTTCGAGCACTAAGTGAGTTAGGACATAATTCGCTGACAGAAACTAACGGTAAAAAGCCAGTCCGATAAAATATTGCTCCCCGAAAACGGAAAAATATGATGGTGCTCCGCCCGATAAAAGACGGAAGCCAAATGGTATGACGGACTGAAAAACTGGTAACTGGAAGTTGTTTGGTTCATAAAAATCGGATGAACTGAATGAATAAGCCTTCCGGTAACGACTGATGACGGAATAGGACATATACATATATGAATGCTGGAGAACTGATTTCGCTCGCTATCTATTTCCTGGCGATGATTGGCATTGGGCTTTACGCATGGCGCAAATCAACTAGCAGTAGTTCGGAATATTTGTTGGGAGGGCGAAACCTCCACCCTGCGGTTGGCGCGCTTTCGGCAGGGGCATCTGACATGAGCGGATGGATGCTGATGGGCGTTCCCGGCGCAGTTTACCTGAGCGGTCTTGGCGCAGCATGGATTGCCGTGGGCCTGATAGTCGGAGCCTATTTCAATTATTTACTGGTTGCCCCCCGGCTTAGGGTTTTTACCGAAAAAACCGATGATGCGCTCACAATTCCTGACTTTCTTGAAAAACGATTCATGGATAAATCCCGCGCACTTCGCGTTTTCTCTTCCATCGTTATCGTTATATTTTTCACGCTCTACACTTCCGCCGGCATTGTCGCAGGCGGCAAACTGTTTTTAGCATCCTTTGGCACAAGCTATGAATTGGGGCTGTTCATCACTGCTGGCGTCGTGATCGTCTACACGCTGTTTGGCGGTTTTCTGGCCGTCAGTCTGACCGATTTTGTTCAAGGCTGCATGATGTTCTTGGCACTGGTGCTAGTTCCCTTTGTCGCATTGCAAACAATTGGGGGCTGGGATGAAGCGCAAGTGGCGATAAATTCGGTCAATCCAGTGGCGCTGTCCTGGTTTGAAGGTGTCACCGCGCTCGGCCTGATTTCCAGTCTTGCCTGGGGTTTAGGATATTTCGGGCAACCGCATATCATTGTGCGCTTCATGGCGATCCGGACACTGAAAGACATCGCTACTGCCCGTTGGATTGGCATGACGTGGATGGTCATAACCTTGATTGGAGCAGTTCTGGTCGGATTGTTCGGTTTGGCCTATGTCACAACAACAGGTATCGCTCTTGAAGACCCCGAGACTATATTCATTGTTTTCTCACAAGTCCTCTTTCACCCCTTTATCTCAGGCTTCTTGCTGGCCGCTATACTCGCCGCAATCATGAGCACGATCTCATCGCAACTGCTGGTATCTTCCAGCTCGCTTACAGAAGATTTTTACAAGATATTCATCAGGAAATCCGCCTCGCAAAAGGAATTGGTGACAATCAGCCGGATTTCCGTTCTTCTGGTATCGCTGGTGGCTATCGCACTGGCCTTTGATCCTGATAGCAACATTTTATCTTTGGTCAGTAACGCATGGGCAGGATTCGGAGCGGCATTCGGCCCGATCATATTGATGAGCCTGTACTGGAAGGGGCTGACACGCGATGGCGCACTGGCCGGCATGATCGTTGGCGCAGCGACCGTGTTGTTCTGGTTATACGCCCCCATAACCATTCAAGGGGGTTCGTTATCCAGCTGGATCTACGAAATCATTCCGGGCTTCATCCTTAGCTCGCTGACTGCAGTTGGAGTGAGTTTAATGGGTCGAAGCCAGAACCCTGAAGTGGACAGCCTATTCGGTGAACTGGTTCATGCAATGAATCCCAAAGGGTAAGTAATAGCAGTTAGGGATAGCCCCTAACTGCTTACTGCCTTTCAAAGAGATTCATTCTGGATCAGCTGAGATAAGCAAAAGCCACTCCGGATAGCTGGCCTGCTCAGCGCGCTGGAAAACGAGTGGGAAGCTTCCCACCTGATCTACCAATTGCTGCAAGATGGGCTTGAGCTTCTCTTTCGCGCCATAAGCCTCCAGACAGAAACTCGTCCAACACTCCGGTTTATCCTGCACATGGATTTTGCTGACTTCGATCTGGCATCCATTTGGAGCTCTGTTGCCTAGGTCCGTCTTACGACCGCTCTCGTCGAGAACCGTCAGCCAACGCTGCTTTCTGACCTCAATGCGGCCAGCCGGTGCGCCGCTTTGCTCCTCACCACGAGTTTTCTCCCAAATACTGAAGTTCCAATGCACACCGGTACTTGAGCGAAAGCTTCCTTCACCTGTCTGCTTTTTGACTTCCAGTTTCTCGCCGCCGCGAAGCTTGATCCCGGTTAGGGGGTCGTCCGTTTTAAAATACACATCTTCGCGGTTCTCGACATCAGACAATTCGAGGTTCAGCCGCTTCAACCATGATAGCAATTCACCGCTTTCATCCCCGCGCCACCAAAAGCGCATTTCCGCAGTAACGATCATGCCGGAAGCCTAGCTTCCCACAATATCCCCGCCATTGGGGTGGAGGACCTGGCCGGACATATAGCTGGAATCCTCACAAGCGAGGAACAAGAACGATGGTGCGACTTCATTGGGCTGCCCCGGCCTGCCAATTGGTGTGTTCTCCCCAAAAGTTTCGAGCATCTCATCGGTGGCTCCCCCAGAAGGATTAAGCGGCGTCCAGATTGGTCCCGGAGCAACAGCGTTAACACGGATGCCATCTGATATCAGATTTTCCGAGAGCGAGCGCGTAAAAGCTGTGATCGCGCCTTTGGTCGCGGAATAATCCAGCAATGGCGGCGAGCCTTTATACATCGTGACAGAGGTGCAGTTGATAATGGCCGCCCCTTTCTTCAGATGCTTGCGCGCAGCTTGGGTCAGGTAGAACATTGCAAAGATATTGGTCTGGAATGTCCGCCGCAATTGCTTGTCGGTAATTTCGGTAATGTCTTTATCTGGATGCTGCTCACCTGCATTGTTGACGAGAATGTCGATTTTGCCGAATTTGTCTATGACCTTATCGACGACCTGTTTGCAAAATTCAGGATCGCCGAGGTCCCCTTCTATAGTAAGCGCTGTGCGGCCTTCCTCTTCGATAATTTTGGCCGTCTTGTCTGCGTCTTCGGTTTCCTTGAGATACACAATCGCAACGTCCGCGCCTTCTCTTGCGAACAGAGCGGCAGTAGCACGGCCAATGCCGCTGTCTCCGCCAGTGATAATCGCGACTTTATCTGTTAACCGGCCCGATCCGGGATAGCGCGGTTGCCATTCGGGTTTCGGATCAAGTGTGCTCTCTTTTCCTGGCAGGCCGTCTTCGTGGAGTTCGGTTTGTTTGAGGGACATATTCTCGCTCCTTTCTTTTCCCACCAACACGGTATGGCCAATTTAGTTGCAGCGATTTGGCCGCGGTCGGCGGCTGATTCCAGACCGTAAGAGATGCTAGCGACAGAAACTCCATCCCCCTCGCCTTGCTTGGTCCAGATGTAGATGGTCGGCATGTGCGGCATTATAATCGGGCGATAATGTGGTACCGAAAACCTCGCACGCTCCGGACCTCATTTCTTTCAGGAACGCGGATTTTTCATCTGCACTATTCCAATGACCTGCCACGGATATGGTGCGCCCATCGGAAAGGCGGAAAGCGGCAATATCAATCGCATTCGCGGTTGCATGCTCGCTGTAATTCCCCTCATTGGCATTATTGATACGCCGACAACTATAGCTGCCATAGGTGACAACCTCTTCGACTTTTGCGCCGAAATATTTGAATGCAGCGGGGCGCAATATTTGCCGCTCCCAGAGCACAAGTGCTGCCGCAACCGGGCAGCTTATTCTGGCGGCCGGACTATAAACCATGCCCTCCCCGTTTTCTAACGCCACGCCATTATCATAACCACAATTGGCATTTTGTTCGACTGGCGGCAGGGGTGAAAAGTTCCGCCCGACATTTTCCAATAGTGATTGGCACAAAGCATAATCATCGGACAGGGTATCAATCTTTCTCAAGGTAAATGATCCGATCGGGTCTGCCAGGGAAAGCGGTGCCCACGGTGTATTCGCACTCGAAATCCATTCGTAACCCCGCAGACCGATGGCCAAGAGCAGCACGATAAAAATCAAACGCAACGACAAATACTCCGCCAGAGTGCTGAATGATCCATGTCATTTTTGACCCACTGAAGGTTTTGAGACTTCATGCTTGCTATTCTCTCCCTCAATCACGTTACGCACTCATCGCAAAAATTACACATCTGGCTGCGCATGTTTTTGCATCAACTGCGTACCATATTTTTGCATCAGAATATATCGGACCGATATTATCGCTCTAATAGAGAGGGTTGTAGAATCTAGCCTGACACACCGGCTTAGCTGTGTCCGGAATTGGCATTTATTCCGGAAAAGTTCCCTAAAAATATTTGCAACTTTTTCCAGTCTCATTCGTGAATGAAGGGACCGGTAAGGCACCTGTCCCCCTCACAATCTGGTGCCTATCGGTCATTAGCTGAAAGGAGAGAAAAATGCATCAGAATGAAAATCCATCCAGACACAATTATTATCATCCCCCTGAACGTCAACCTCGCTCTGGGAACAGGCAGCAATATCGCGGTGGCCGGGCAGACTATATCGAACGTCAGTCTTATGCCCCCGAATATGACCAGGACGAATATGATCAAAGCTATGAAGCAGATGATTTTGATCGCGCCGAATATGCCTATGACCGGAATCAGGTAAGCCGGAATTACCGGGACTATGATGATCCCTATTCCCAGCAACAATCCTATCAAGGATCCCGCGATTATTCCCGTAACTACGGTGCCGGTAACCGTGTAGGTCAACGCGGCCTCACCCCGAACCGCTCCAGCCGCTATGGCAGTAGCTATGGCAGCAATAGCCAGCAGGGTTACGGCGCTGGTTATTATGGCGGTCAGCAAGGCTGGGATCAGGATTATGGTCGCAGTGACTATGACCAGAATGAGCGCGGTTTCATGGACAAGGCCGGTGACGAGGTCCGTTCATGGTTCGGTGATGAGGATGCAGAGCGTCGCAGGATGCGCGATAGCCACAGAGGCAAAGGGCCAAAGGGTTACACCCGCTCCGATAGCCGGATCGAAGAAGATGTGAACGATTATCTCACGCACGATCACTATGTGGATGCATCGGATATCAGCGTCTCGGTTTCGGATTGCGAAGTCACTCTTGACGGAACGACGAACAGCAGAATCGCGAAGCGCCGTGCCGAAGACTGCGCGGATGCAGTATCCGGCGTCAAGCATGTCCAGAATAATCTGCGGGTCCAGCAAAGCACTGGCCAAAGCGAATCTCAGTCGGCGGATAATTCTGCGTCCAGGGCAAGCAGCAAGCAGTCCTCAATCACCCATTGAGTGTCTGACAAACTGATACAAGATTGAGAGCGGCACATGTCGCTCTCAACTTTCTCTATCCGCTATGAAACAATCAGGAAAACATGATGACCAATACCGATGAGATCAAAAAAGAATTCTGGAACGCTCTTTCCGACAGCCCGAATATGCTGGTTAATTTGCACAACTCGTCCGATCACAGCGTCCCCATGCGCGCCTATCTGGACGAGGATGCCAAGAGCGCGATATGGTTTTATACCAGCCGCACCAACCGGCTTGCTCCCGGCGGCGAAGCAATGGCTCAGTTTGTCAGCAAAGGGCATGACCTTTTTGCCTGCGTAGCCGGCATATTGTTCGAGGAAAAAGACACCTCCATTATAGATAAGCATTGGAATAACGCGGTCGCCGCCTGGTATGATGAAGGGCGAGATGATCCCGATATGCTCATGCTGCGATTTGAATTGCGCGATGCCGAAATCTGGACCGCTGATATGAGTATCAAAGGTGCCTTTAAAATGATGTTCGGAATGAGAATGCAAGAAGATGAAAGCGGAGATCACGCTAACGTCCAGCTTTAGCGCGTATCAGCCAGATTACTGCACTCAAATATCGGGAAGTTCCTGTGCCGCTTCGCCCCAGTGGCGCAGGCCCGACTGATTGGCTCGCTCAATCAGCTTCTCGGTATCTTTGATAGTATAATGGCCCGCACCATCATAATCATCTAGCTCATCCCACGTCACAGGCACCGCTACCGGAGCATTTTCACGCGCGCGGGCAGAGTAAAGAGCTATCGACGTTGCCCCGCGCTGATTGCGAAGCCAGTCGATGAATATCTTTCCCTTGCGCTTTTCCTTGGACATGGTTGCCGTGAACCTGTCGGGCTGTGATTGCGCCAATGCAGTGGCAAACCGCCGCGCAAAGTCTTTCACTTCCGGCCATTCGGCTCGCGGGCTTAGCGGCACATAGACATGAATCCCTTTACCGCCAGAGAGCATCGCAAAGCTGGCAAGTGCCAGGTCTGCAAGTGTCCGCTGAATATGTTTCGCTGCTTTTTTGACATCTGTGAAATCCAGACCTACATCCGGATCAAGGTCGAATATTATCCTATCCGGCTTTTCCAAAGGATCAATTCTTGATCCCCAACCATGAAATTCGATCGTTCCCATCTGCACACAGGCCAGCAGCCCGGCGACGCCTTCGATGTAGATATAATCTTCGACACCGCCGTCCTTCTCGGTAATTGGCACCTCTTTGACATGCTCTCCGAAACTGCCGGCATGATGTTTCTGGAAAAAGCATTTTTTTGCCCGGCCTTGCGGGCAGCGGACAAGGCTCAAAGGACGATGAGCGATCCACGGCAGCATCAGCCCGCCCATTTCTTTATAATAATCTGCCAGATCCCCTTTGGTCGCCTTTGCATCCGGGAATATTACCCGGTCGCGGCTGGAAATTTCCACTTCTTGAGAACTGTCCTCGCCCTCGCCCACTTGTGAAGGCCGCTCAGGAGATACATCTTCCGCCTTTTTATCAGTGCGAAGCCCGATAAAACTGCCGTGACGCACACGCTCATCGGCCGTAAATTCCGCAAAAGCGATTTCGGCAACCAGTTTTGGCGTAATCCACTGGGCATCTCTGGCTTCCGCCTTTGGCACATCAGCGGGGGGAGTTTTTCGGCTAAGCCGGGCCATCTTGGCCGACAGGTCATCCATTATATCTTGTGTAAAGCCTGTCCCTACACGTCCTTTGTATACCAGTTCGCCATTTTCATATTGTCCGAGCAACAGCGACGCAAAAGCACGGGCCTTCTTATCGGACTTACGCCAACCAATAATCACAAATTCCTGCCGTCTGGTGCATTTGATTTTCAACCAGCTTTTGGTGCGGCGGTTTCGATAAGGTGCATCGACACGTTTTGAGATAATGCCTTCCTGCCCCGCCTTGCACATCGCACTAAACAGCTTCTCACCGGAACCGATAATATGTTCGGAAAACCGGATTTTGCTATCGCTATCCCCGAGCAACGTGGCCAGCCGTTCCTTGCGTTCAATCGTGGAAAGAGAAGTTAAATCCTCCCCTTCTTGCTTCAATATATCAAAGGCAAAAAACGTCAGGCCGCCACTACCTTCTTTCAACGCTTTCTGGAGCGCAGAAAAGTCGGGGTTTCCGTTCTTGTTCAGTTTGACAATTTCACCGTCGATAAGAACTGATGGCAGGTCCAGCGCCTGCGCGGCTTTGGCAATATCGGCAAATTTATCCGTGTAATTTTTGCCTGAGCGAGTGTAAATTACTGCCTTGTCACCCGCTACAGCCAACTGACAGCGGTAACCATCATATTTGATCTCGTGGAACCAGTTATTTCCGGCTGGCACATTGTCTACTAATGTCGCGAGCTGGGGTTTCTGAAAGCGGGGAGCCTTGCCTTTCGCGGGCTTTTTATCCTTCTTGGCAATTTTTGATTTAGCCTTGCTGTTAGTTTCAGCTTTTCGCATGGCTTCATTGAAAGATTTTCCTTTCTTGCCCTGAAGCGAAATCTCTCCGTCCTCATCGTCGGTGATTTCCGTCATGCTGCGTCCTGTTCTTATGCTGGTAAGCTCACGTGTTACAAGGTCATCGCTGCCACCCGCATGTTCATCCTCGATCTTGCGAAGCAACCAGTTTTCCCGCTTCTCTCCCTTTTTGCTGCGCATTCTTACGAGCAACCATTCCCCTTTCATCCGCTCGCCGCTCAGAATGAAATGCAAATGGCCTTTTTCCAGATCATCAACAGTCTTGCCCTTGACCAGCGCCCATGTTCCTTCGTCCCATAGCATCACCGTGCCGCCGCCATATTCGCCTTTCGGGATTGTGCCCTCAAATCTGGCATAAGATAAGGGATGGTCTTCGGTGCGAACGGCCAATCGCTTGTCATCGGGATTAAGACTGGGGCCCTTGGTCACGGCCCAGCTTTTCAACACGCCGTCAATTTCCAGACGAAAATCATAATGCAGCCGCCGCGCTGCATGTTTCTGGACAATGAACCGGTTACCGCGGCCTTTATCGACCTTGCCTTCCGGTTCTGCTGTCTTCGTGAAATCGCGCTTCAGGTTATAATCAGACAGAGGATCGGATTGCCGGGTCATGACTAGCTGGCTTTACGCGATCTGCTTTTCTTTGGAGCCGGTTTCTTCCCGCCATCTTTTTCAGCAACCGACTTTTTAAGCGCCGCCATCAGGTCAATAACATTGCCGCTCTCGTCCACGTCCTCGACATCTTCTAACAGTTTCTTTCCGCCGGCTTTGCGCTTCTTGGCAATCAGTTTTTGCAACGCGTCTATATAGCGGTCATGATATTCGTCCGGATCAAACGGGGCCGATTTTTCTTCAATCAGCTTCTCGGCTAGGCTTAGCAGTTCCTTATCCGGTTTAATTTCGTCTATATCCCCGAAATAGCTCTGCGCCTTTTTTACTTCATCAGCATAGCGTAGCGTTTCCAACACCATTCCGTTGCCGCATGGCTTTAGGCTGACGAGATGCTCGCTTCCGCGCACGGCAAGCTGCCCCACGCCGACTTTTTTTGTTTTACGCAATGCGTCGCGCAAGACGACATAGGCTTCTTCCGCCAAATCGTCGGCTGGGACTACATAATAAGGCTTTTCATAATAGAGCACGTCGATTTCATGCGTATCGACAAACTGGGTGAGCATCAGGGTTTTCTTGCTCTCCAGCTTTACAGCATCAATCTCGTCCTGGTCGAGCAGGACATAGCTGTCCTTTTCATATTCAAACCCTTTGATTATCTCATCCCGGTCAACCGGGCCGACACCGGGAACGACTTTTTCGTATTTTATGCGCTTTCCCGAAGGCTCGTGAATCTGGCGGAAAGAAATCTGCGCGCCCGACTGGGTTGCAGGGTAAATCTCGACCGGGATCGAAACCAATGCGATCCTGATCTGTCCTTTCCAATATGCACGTGCTGCCATGTGGAAATCAACTTGCAAGGCCTTGATAAGTTCCCAAAAAACTTGGCGGCCCATCCGGATTGCGCTCGAATGTTATGAATAACCCATTATAGTGGCGACTATTATAAACAGCACCATTGCAATCAGCCCACCGAAGAACACAATACGGCGCCACGGCTTGTTCAATATGATTTCACCGCCACGCGCTTTCTGGCCCTCAATTTCCGTTGCGCCATCGTCAGAATGCGATTTCGATTTTATCGGATCATCGGCATTTTTCTGTGTCATGAAAAGATAACGGGCGATTCTATGAAAAGTTGCATTCGTCTTTGCCGGCCCACCGCAACTTTTGTGCAGCCAAATCGTTTCTATTGCCAACGATTACCAAATGAGCCGGAGTACGATATGACCGAGCTGCTTTCTGTTGAGGTGCCGCAGAAACTAGAAAACAACCTCAGGGAATTTCTTCGCAATGTCTGTGAGCGGGAACTTCGCCTTGCCACTGCGGAAAGTTGTACCGGCGGTCTTATAGCGTCTTTGTTGACCGATATGGAAGGTGTGAGCCATGTCTTTGAGCGCAGCTTTGTTGTTTATTCCGATGAGGCAAAACGCGAAATGCTCGGCGTTCCTGCCCAATCACTTGATGAGTATGGGGCGGTATCAAAAGAGGTGGCGATACACATGGCTGAGGGAGCACTTAGCAGGTCCAGAGCGGACATCGCTTTGTCTGTGACCGGCTTTGCAGGCCCTCCGCCGGGCAATGAGGAAGAAGGCCTCGTCCATTTCGCATGTGCCTGCAAAGGAATAGAACCCTTGCACAAGGAAATTCATTGCGGCGCGGTTGGCCGGACGCAAATACGTTTAATCAGCGTGGAAGCCGGGCTTGAACTCATGAACGAGGCTCTGCGCAAAACGGCCTGACACCAAAGCTATTTGTCTTCATGCCGGATAAGGTTCACCAGCCGGCTTTCAGCAACCCGTAATCCACCGATTCTTTCAAATTTCGCCTTGAGTTTCTTTTCCCGCTCTTCCGCTGGCATCTCGATTAAAGCTATAACCGCCGGATGAATATAGCTGCTGCGGCATATGGATGGCGTATTGCGCAAAACCTCTGCAGCCGCCTCACAAGCCAGTTTTATCGTTGGTTCGGATGCTTTGGAGACAGCATCCAACGCGGCGACACTGCCCTGCCAGGTGCGGAACATTTTGGCACTGATATCCTCCATCCCGCTAACACTCTTGAGCCATTGATTAACATCTGAAGAGTCCAACGGAAACACGTCTCCATTCTCTCCAATATATTGAAATAGCCTTTTCCCCGGCAGATCATCCACTTCTTCCAGAATGGCCTGAAGTTTAGTATCCCGAAGACTCATCTGCACCCGCTTCCCTCCCTTTGCTCGATAGCGCAGGCGCAGGATGTTCTCTTCAAATTTAACATTGCTCATCTTAAGCGTAGTCGCGCCCTGACTGGATTTTGAACGTCCACCAATCCGTATCCCCGTCCTGTCAATCAACCGAACAACAGCAGCAATCGAAATCTCTTTTGAAAACCTGTCGGCCTTTCCAGCTTCACTCATTAAGCTATTAATACGCCTGCGAATGCACGGAAGGCATTTCGCAAAATCGGCAAGCCGGTCAAATTTTTGCCGGTTCCGAAATTCCGTCCAGTTATCATGATAATGATATTGTTTGCGGGAAGCGCTATCAAATCCCGTGGCCTGGATATGGCCATTTGGCTTGGTGCAAATCCATACGTCAGTATAGGCGGGCGGTAATCCAAGACTTTTTATACGTTGCAGATGCTTTTCGGACTTCAATGTTGTGCCATCCGGAAGCACATATTGAAAACCACGCCCCCGTTTAACTCTGGATATTCCAGGTTCATTATCATTTACATATATGAGACCCGGAGGCGGGCACGGAGTGGAAGGTTGCATAGGTTTCACAACCTATTGAACGTTCATGAAAGCCGCTGGTTCCCATGATAATCTTGATGAGTCTTATGAGATAGTGGCGCATACTGTCTTATAGTTCCTTGAAATTATTCTTCTCGCCAAAGCTCATGACTGCAACCAAAGGCTGCATAATTTGTTTTACTTCCATGTTGAACGATCTCTTTTCTCCTGAGACAATCTCATGGACAGATTTTTTATGGCGCATAGCTGCTGCAACCTTGTTACCGCTCTCAATCGGTATGGAACGCTTCCTGCGGCGAAAGCCTATAGATTTTAGACCTTTTGTGATTATCTCTGTCGGCGCCTGTGGCCTGGCTGTCGGTGCGATGGAGTTGCTCGTATCTACAAATGATACAAATTTCCAGATGGATCCAAGCCGCGTTTTCGAAGGGGTTATAACCGGAATCGGCTTTTTGGGGGCTGGAGCGATGTTTCGTGAAGGCAGCTTTGTTCAGGGGGCTGGATCAGCTGCAGCTATCTGGTCGTCTGGCGCAATTGGTTTAATATGTGGATTTGGTGAATTATGGCTCGCTACTATTATAACAGCAATAATTCTCATTCTGCTCCTGGTTAGCGGACCTTATACAGCGCGCTGGGACCCCGGTGGAGATAAGAATTAAAGATATTTCCATTCGTCGATACACAAGATATTTTGCTCGTTGAGGCCGAACAGTTCTTGCAGATGTTCTTATAATGTTCTCATATAGCCGTCCCCCGAATCACGAAGGCGGCCATGCGCAAACCCACTACCACAGAACATCTGTATCTCGACTTTGACGGCTTTTTTGCCGCGGTTGAGCAATTGCGCGATCCATCGCTGCGTGGACGGCCGGTGGGCGTTGTTCCTTATGAAGGCGGCAGGACCTGCATGATTGCCTGTAGCCGGGAAGCTAAAGCCATGGGGGTCCGCAATGTCATGATGGTGGAAGAGGCGCGGCGCATCTGCCGTGACCTAATCCTGGTGCCGCAAAAACCGGATCTATATAGGCGAGCACATAATGCTTTGGTCTCACAGATCAGATCAGTCGTGCCGATAGACCAGGTGAAGTCGATTGATGAATTATCATGCCGTCTAGACGAACGTCAGCAAAATGATCCTGTGAGCGTCGGTATGCGGATTAAACGAGCAATCCAGCACAATATCGGCACGAGTATCACATGCAGCATCGGTTTTGCTGCGAACCGGCACCTGGCAAAAATCGCGGGAGGCACACAGAAGCCTGATGGCCTGACCATATGGCATCCCAGCCAGATGCCGGGGCCGTTAGAAAAGGTCGCTCTCGACGATATCCCTGGTGTTGGCAAACGTATGCAGACCAGACTTGGCAAAGCCGGTATATTCTCAACCTCCGATCTCCTGAATCTGCAGCCTAAGCAAATGCGCGCACTATGGCGCAATGTCACTGGTGAAAGGCTGTGGTATGCTTTGCAAGGCTATGCGATCGAAGCACCGTCGACCGAGCGCGGCAGGGTCGGTCATGCGCGGGTGTTGCCACCACAGGCGAGAACCTTGGCAGATGCACGGTCAATTGCACGTGTGCTGCTGGTCAAAGCAGCAAGGCGATTACGTCGCGCAGGTTTCTACTGCCAATCACTTATGCTGTGGATGCAATGCTATGATGGTGGGTTTGCAGACAGTATCAGCCTACCGCAGGTTAATGACGACCAAGCCATTCTCGCGGGCCTGAAAATATTATGGGAGCGTGCAGAGCGCCGCTTAAACAGCCGCACAAAGGTTTTGCGCGTAGGAGTAACCTTGGGTGAACTCACTCCGGCTAATCACCGCCAGCTTGATTTCCTGCTTAATGACGATACCGAACGGCAACGATGGGAACGGCTTGGCCTGGCGATTGACCAGCTTAATATCAAATATGGCAAGACAGTTGCCAGTATCGGTTTTTGGCAACCACCCAATGGCGGCAATGTTGGTGGCAAGATTGCTTTCACACGCATTCCCAGCGGCGAGGATTTCTGGTGAACTGGAAACGCAATATACAAGTGCTCGATCTCGAGCCTACCGACCGGCTGGAACTATTGTGCCGTAAATGCGGAAAGCTTCGATGGTTGACGGGAGAAGAATTGCTGAACCGACCAGATGCAAAATATCTCTGGCTCGAAGATGTTGAGCGACGGGCACGATGCCGTCAGCGTGGGTGCGGTGGAACAATGCGCATGGCTATGCCGGGACAAGATGAAACCTCTAGCTTTGTTGGCGGCATTGCATGACCTGCGATGATTCATACAATGGATATACGACCATCATAAAACCGCCAACTGACGGTTGGTTAAAGTTCCACCATATTGCCGGTTAAGCCGCACTTTTCGTTCCAGGTCATCGATAATTGCGCCAGAAAAATCCACCTCGCTCAAATCTTCGATATATGTAAGCCCACCTGGAGTATCGACATTGATTTCCATCATTTTGTCACCGGCAATGTCCAGTCCGGTCAGATACATGCCATCTTCAATCAGCTTAGGGCCAACGATTTCCGCAACCTTCATTGCGACGGCATCTGGTTTAACCAATTCTACGCCGCCGCCTGCCGATATATTGGACCGCGGATCATCGGTCTTGCTAAACCGGTGGAGACAGGCGAATTGGCCGTTCACTTCCAGCGGCTTACCATTCAGCGTAATCATGCGAAGATCACCCTTGCTGGCGGCAGGAAGATATTCCTGAACAATCGCATAACCGTCACGGATAACTGCTTCCATAATCTGATTAAGATTCTGGCGATTCGCTTCGTTAATAATGAATACGCCTTGACCGCCTGAGCCTTGTAACGGCTTAATCACACCTTTGTCGTCATGGGCTTTCAGAAACGCAACAATTTCATCAGGTTCCCGAGTGATAGTTGTGGCAGGGCGAATTTCTTCCGGAAACCCCTGAAAATAGGTCTTGTTTACAGCATCGGTGAGATGTTTGGGATCGTTCAGAACGATAACCCCGTGAGCAGCAGCAATCTGCGCGAACAGCAGACTGGACGATGGAGCCCAACTGCGGGAACCGAGTTCCTCTGCCGGATCGCTACGAAGCATGAGAATATCATATTCCTCAACCTCTATCCGTTTCCGCTTAGAGCCATTATCCTGAAGATGCTTTAGAAAATTCGTGTCATTCTTGAATTTTGTTTTACTGGCTATGGTTGCCATTGCACAGATCGTTCCATGCCAGTCATAAATGAAATCACCTAAGCCAATTAACGCTACATCATGACCTCGCGCAGCCGCTCGGCGTGCCAACCGAATTGTTGTATAATTTTCTTTTTCCGTCGCTACATCATTGACAACAAATGCCAGCCTGATTTTATCTTTTATCATTGTTCGGGGCTTTCCTGATAAAGTGAACATAGCGGCAAAGAGCGAACTCTATTCAGGCGCTCTTGGGCGTTCTTATTCAGCAGATATTGCGGTATTAAATCCGGTGGTGTGAGAACTCCCTGCTCAAGAAGTTTCTCAAGACTATGCAATTGTTTCAGTGAAAATTTGCCGAGGAACAATATTTCCATCTCACCATCATGGTGAAGATAGGCCAATAGCTCCGAAAGCCCTTTAAGGTAGAGCGCATCCTTGGTCAGACCGCCGCCGCGTTTGGCACGAACGGCGGTTTCGAATGCCATGTCGCTATTCATCTGAAACTCTTCAGTCAGGCAGGCATAGATTTCAGCGCCCTTATATTCTTCAACCGCCATATGTGCAGCGATCACGCGCGCTGCCAATATACGCAGCCGATCAGCAGGAAGATATCCGGCGAGATATTCCGCCATAACCGCCAATCCTTCTTGTAGAACATCATAATCGGCAAGGCCGCCCGCCAAAGTGTGGAGCGGCTGGCATCTGCCATTGTGGCGGGTCACGATATGGGTACCTATTTCGTGCTGGATCAACGGATCTATCCGTGCATTTGTAACGCGGTAGTCATGGGCAATATGGAAGTTACCCAAGGATGTGTACAATCCCGTTCCCGGATTTGGATCGATAATCACATCGCATTTGAAATGGGAATTATAGGAAGCATAATACGCACTCGCTTTATGAGCCGCATTGGCAACTACATTGGCATCGCAATCCGCTTCATCGCACGGCAAAACGGGGACATTATCCATTATGTCATGTGCTAATTCGAGCAGATGCTCTTCCACACTTCCAAACAGATCGACGCTGGCCAATATAAAGCCGTCACGATCGCGCATCCTGACCAACTCTATCTGACGGTCCAGTTCGCGCTGCTTCTCGATTAGAAGTGCCTCAATCAGCGGGTTTTCAATATCATCAATGGGCAAAGCGAACAGATGCTTTCGCAAGACAGGTGCGTCATTGGTTAACCCCTCGCCATATTCACTGTCAGGCATGAAACTGAAGCCAGAGGCAATAAATTCACCTTTGATTTTATCAATATTGACCGGCGTAAGGCGGGTTAGCCAGTCAATCTGGTTATCCATTATAGCTAATGTTTCATCGATTTTTACAGCGGCAGGAGATAATTTCTCTCTACGCCTCACAGCATCTTCTAAGTCTTGTTTTCGCTGCAAAGCACGATAAGCTGCCAATCCATTGCTACTCATGCGATTGACCGCGACATTTGAAGCAAATGGTTTCGTGCGTACTTTATCGCATGGGATAATCCCTCACGCAGAGCCTGAAGCGCTAAAATATCCGCTTTGCTGGTCCATTCGTCCATGAAGGATTTTTTATATTCCAGAGTTATGACGCATGCGCGATCACCATATATTCTGTGCAGCCATTCAGGAAAATTGCCGCCATCTTCCCATCGGATATTAACACCAACGCTTGGTGTTCTTCCGCAAACCGGATGGCGTCGTAGATGTTCCGCAAAATGTCCGAGCAATTCACCATAGATTTCATGATTCATGGTGGTCGCACCCAGATCAATATCCGGATTTTTCTCCGCAGTCGCTGGTTGGGCCGTAGCTCCATCTCGGCGGTGATTGTAGCTATGAATATCAAGCAGCATGATATGGCCATATCTTGCGATCATCTTGTCGCAATGGGCACGGACCATGGAATAAAATTGATCGTGCAACCGCATAGACTTTTCAATCTGTTCCTGCGGCAGATCAGGGCGCCAGACATGAAGTCCCCATAAATCTTCTGGATTAGTGGAAATGGCCTTGTCCCTCGGCCTGTTCAAATCCACCTCAAAGCGTGAACGGTTTACACGCAACAAGCTATCGCCAACCGGCAGAAAATAATCCGTCAGCGGATCCTCTTCGCGCAAGCGATCCATATCGCTTATTTCTAGCCATGGCCGCATTTCATTACGTATCGAATGACCAGCGTGAATAGCGGTTGTAATAATTGGCCCAGACTGAAGCAAACAATCCCACGGCCGCGTATCACCCGAAACCAATGAGTGCGTTAAAGAAGCACTATTTTTCAGTAGATGGTTATTTTCCTGTAGAGCCTGGTCCGACATACCCATCTAACGTCTTTAAGCGACGTTGGTTGCATTTCTGTCCGGCATATAAGTCCTGATAGATATAGCCGGAATACTTAAAAACAACGAGATAAGGAACACAACGTTCCCGCCACATCTCACAGAACTGCGCCATCACTCGTTTGGAGCAATTTTGCAGTTTTGTCATAGTGTGAATGGAGGCCCGAGCCGGAATCGAACCGGCGTACACGGATTTGCAATCCGCTGCGTCACCACTCCGCCATCGGGCCGGAGAAGGAGCGCAATTGCTTCGCTTTGCTACTAATGTCAAGCCTAACTTGCCGTTGGGTAGCGCATATAATTTGACGTAAACGGGCGATCACAAGAAAAAGCTAGGAATCCGTCTTGGCGATACCGACAAGTGCGTCTAAAAGCGCTGGAAAAACATTCATACTGTATTGCCTTAATAATACAGAGATGACATAGATGAAACTCAAACGTACCAAAGGTAGTAAAAGTGGGTCACGAAAATTTCAAAGAGATGCGCAAGGCTATGATCGTCAGCCAGTTGCGCACCAGCGATGTCAACGATCATCGAGTCATTGCAGCGATTAATAATGTTGCGCGCGAAGATTTCGTGCCCGCTGCATCGCGGAGCGTGGCTTATTCGGATCGCGGCGTAAGCGTTGGCGAGGGGCGTGCACTCAATGCACCGCTTGCCACTGGTCGCTTGTTGAATGTTGCGCAGCTTACCCAAGACGACAAGGTACTGTTGATTGGTGCGGCGACAGGTTACACAGCCGCAGTGCTGGCACAGCTTGCAGGATCAGTCGTGGCTTTGGAGCAATCCGACGCACTTGCGGTCACGGCAAAAAATAATCTCGACGGCATTGATAATGTGCAGGTCGAGACCGGTGCTCATGCTGATGGCTTTGCCGTAGCTTCCCCCTATTCAGTGATTATCATAGACGGCGTTGTCGAGCAGGTTCCCGCTACTCTGGTCAATCAGCTTTCCGCGAACGGCCGTTTGGTCGCGGTGATCATGGACAAAGGCGTCCCACGTCTGGCCATTGGCTATAAAGTCGGCAACACCATAAGCTATCAATATTTTGCAGATTGTGGCGGCACGGTTGTGCCGGGTTTTGAACGGGTCAAGAATTTCAGTTTCTAATATGCGGGCTAACCTGCACAAATATTCCGGGAGATATTATTCAATGAGCAAGCGCAATTTGTTGCTTAGCGCTGTCGCCATTGCGGCCTTCTCCACCCCGGCGCAAGCTGACACGCTTCGAGAGGCTTTGGTTTCAGCCTATCAAACAAACCCCACATTGGCCGGAGCGCAAGCTCAACAACGTGCAACGGATGAGAATGTTGTCATAGCCAAAGCAGATGGCCGACCCAGCTCGGGAACAAGTTTCACCTATCAGGAAAATTTCCTCCGCAACGCCAACAGTTTTACCGCCCCACGGCGGCAAGCGAGCGCGGGAGGTGAAGTCAGCGTCCCGGTTTATTCCGGTGGCCGGGTAAAATATGCCGTGCGCTCCGCTGAAACCAGAGTGGTCGCGGGCCAGTATGATCTTCGCGCAACCGAAGCCAGCCTTTTTAGTAACGTGGTCGCGGTTTATATGGACGTGATGCGCGACGAAGCCGTGGTCGAATTGAACCGCGCCAATGTCGGCGTGCTTTCCGTAAATCTCGAAGCGACGGGCGACCGATTTGAAATTGGTGACCTCACCCGCACGGACGTTGCACAATCCGAAGCCAGGCTGGAAGTTGCCAGGGGAGAACTGGAAACCGCGCGAGCCAATCTGATTAGCAGTAAGGAAAATTATATCGCACTGGTCGGGAATCCTCCCGGCGATCTGGAACCGCCTCCACCTTTGCCCAATTTGCCCGAAACTCCGGATGAAGCGGTGGACATTGCCTTGCAGTATAATCCCGACCTGCTGGCAGCCAAAGAGCGCAGTGAAGCAGCGGAAATTGACATCAAAACCGCCCGCGGTGCTGTTAAACCAACAGTGGAAGCCTATGTTCAGGGCAGTTATGTAAATTTTCTCGATAGCCTGGGCGGAAATGTTCCCGGTGCTGATCTTGTGCAGGAGCAATCAGACGCGCAGGCTGGTGTTCGTTTGTCCGTTCCCATTTATCAGGGCGGCCGTCCCGCAGCGCAAGTGCGTCAGGCTCAGGCGCGGTCCGGTCAGGCTTATGAACAGCTTATCGAAGTCGAACGGAGCGTTATTGCACAGACCCGCGCGGCTTTTTCCAGTTGGCGGGCGTCCGAACGGGTCATCCAGTCTTCTGAACGCGCTGTTGCGGCAAGTGCGCTGTCACTGGAAGGCGTTCGCGCGGAAAATAGTGTCGGCAACCGAACCATCCTCGACATTTTGAACGCGGAGCAGGAATTGCTCAATGCGCAAGTGCAATTGGTGACAGCGCGGCGGAACAGCTATGTTGCCGGCTTCACCCTATTGGCTGCGATGGGCCGTGCGGAAGCGCGTGACCTTGGTCTGGACGGCGGCGTGCTTTACGATCCGCAGGTCAATTATGAGCGGGTCAAGGACCAGTTTTACGACTTCCAGACCGATCCGAATCCCGAACCGCAGGCGACCCGGACAGTCAATACTCCCGCACAAACAGCCGAAGTCCCTCCTCTTCCGGACCCTACAGTGCAGGAATAACGAATAGGTAGTTGCCGATTTTGTGCTTAAATTGCCGGTATTTTCTGATAGAGAGCATGTGGATTATTTTGAGCTTTAGGGATTTTGCAAATGGCAGAGCATAATAAAGAATCGTCCATGGAAGAAATTCTGTCATCGATCAAACGCATCATCGCCGAAGACAAGGCGATTGGCAGCGATCGTCCTTCGGCCAGAAATAGCGATGCGTCTGAGGACGAAGAAGACGAACCGCGTGCCGATAACGTGACATCCATCGCATCATTACCGAAAAGCATTGTGGC
>JADMKQ010000054.1 GCA_015478735.1 Sphingorhabdus sp.
ACAGCGTCTATTATGGTCAGGGCCGTGTCATCAATGAGGGGTTTTTCGACCTTGAACGTGTAGAAGTCCTTAAAGGGCCGCAGTCGCTGTTTTTTGGTAAAAACGCGACGGCCGGTGTTATTTCGTTGACCACCGCCAATCCCGGACCAGACCCGGAATTTATTGGCCGCGTGGGATATGAATTTGCCGGAGAAAAAGCCTATGCCGAAGCCATTGTTTCGCAACCGTTAACCGATACTCTGGGGCTAAGGGTTGCTATCCGTGGTTCGCGCATGTGGGGCGGATATTTCAAAAACGTCCAAGAGAACAACCCCTATCCGACAACGGATATTGCCACCGGCATTACCACCCCCCATACCGCAATGGCGGCCGCGACCGACCAGCCGCAAGAGCGCGAGTTGATTGGCCGTGTGACCCTGCAATACGAGCCGGATGACCGTTTGACAGTCAACCTGAAAGCCTCTGGCTCGTATAACCGCACGGTTGGCAATGGCTGGAACTATTCGGCAATTAATTGCCCTACGGGTGAGACCGCCATAGCTCCCAACTACCCTTGTGACGGCGGCTTTGTTGCCCACCAAAATGATATGCCGGCCGATATTGCAGAAAACTATCCCTATGCGCGGGACAATGGCGCATTGTACAACAGATATAGATCTTTAGCCGTTACCGGCACGATCGAATACGCGCTCGATAATATGACGATCAGCTCGATCACCAACTATAACTGGAACAATAACCAGTTTATGTGCGATTGTGACTTTTTGAGCGGGGGCACCTGGGCAACGGAAGATGCCAGCTATGACGCGTTCAGCCAGGAACTGCGTGTCCTGACGGACTTTGATGCTCCGGTGAATCTGATGTTCGGTGCGCTATATCAGAAAACCAAGCGGAAATTTTTTCAGGCCGTGATGTTCTCGAATATCGAAGATTCGACTGCCTCTGCTGCGAACCGCTACGTTGCCTATTCCAAACAGTCGGCAACTGATGGCGAAACGCTATCCGGATATGGCCAGGTAACTTGGGAAATTACACCAACGCTCGAGGCCACTGGCGGCGTGCGCTATATTCACGAAACCAAGGATAGCTGGTTTACACAGCCTTATGTCAACGCTGCCCTGACAGGGATTTTTACCCCCGAGGGCGCCCCTGTGAACGGGACTCTTTATGGCGATCAGACATTTAATGACTGGTCCCCTGACTTCACATTGAGCTGGAAACCGACCGACGACCTGATGCTCTTTGGTGCCTACCGTGTAGCGTATAAGTCGGGTGGCTACTCTAACAGTGCTATCAACTCTGCCTTGGCACCTACGCCGGCGGATGACCTTATTTTCGAGCCTGAAAAAGGTAAGGGTTTTGAAGTTGGTGTTAAATCCAATCTGCTGGACAATCAGGTGCGCGCCAATCTGACTTACTATAATTTTAAATATACGAACCTTCAGATCGACTATTTTAACGCGCAAAATTTTGCATATGTTACCTATAATGCAGGTAGTGCGCGCACTGAAGGCGTCGAACTGGAATTGGAATACGCACCATATGCGGTTCCCGGACTCAACTTGCGTGGTACTCTTAACTACGGCAAAGCCCAGTATCTCGATTTTATTGGCCCTTGCTATTCGGGTCAGTCTATCGCTGCAGGCTGCACGCTCACTTCGACTGGTCAGCCGCTTCAGGATCTAAGCGGCGTCCGCACTGCGGCTTCTCCCAAATGGACGGCAACTGCTGGCATATCTTATGAAACCGACATCGCATCGGATATGAAACTGGGTACCAACATCGATATGCGTTATAGTAGCTCCTACACTGGATCGGGCTTCGGTGATCCGGCAACAACGCAAGAAGCCTATGCTACTCTTGATGCGGGCATCCGTTTCGGTGCAAGTGACGATAGCTGGCAGCTTGCGCTTATCGGCAAGAACCTGACCGACAAATTCTACTTCACAGGTGGTGGCACAGCGCCATTAACCGGATCGGGAACAGGGACTAATGCAGCAGTGCCCGGCGATGCGATAGCCTATGCCGCATTCCCTCGGACGGTTAGCCTGCAAGCTACGATACGTTACTAAGCAAAAAATGACTGTGCGTGATGGTTCGGTAGGACCGTCACGCACAAGTTGCACTGACGGAAAGATTCTTTGTGCAGAGCCAGCGAACCGCGCGGCCGCACCACTCACTCCCCGACACCTGTATTACAACAAGCGCTCTGTCGCTTCGCCGCGCATACAGTGGTTTGATGCCATGGCGGATGCATAGCCGCCCGCATTGATGAAGGCGATATGGTCCCCCTCAGCAAGCTTCGGCATCGGATGGTCCTTTGCCCATATATCCAGCGCTTCGTTAATATTCCCGGCAATCGTCACCGCAACAAGCGGATCATTATCCGCTGGCAAGATGCACGCGGCCGGCTCGCACGGCAGGTCATAAAAAGCCGGTTCGGGCGCCAGGTTAAACCCACCATTGACGTAAGCAAATAACGTGTCGCGCTTCATTTCCACATCACCGACAGACAATATCAGCATGCCTGCATCTTTAACGATGAAGTCGCCCGGCTCGACCGCGATAGTGAGGCCCAGATAAGGACTTTTGTTACCGATATGCCGCGCCAATATATCTGCCCATTGATCGAAATCCAGCGGGGCGTCATCCGCGCGGTGAGGAAGACCGAGACCGCCGCCAATATTGACCGTAGTGACGTCGGGCAGGTCCTTCAGGAACAGTGCGCAGGCTTCCACCGCCCTTTCCCATTGACCAAGCTGTCCGGAAAGATAGCCGCAGCCGACATGAAAATGCAGCGTATCAACTGTCAGCCCGTATTTGTGCGCCACCGCCAATGCTTCGTCCCACTGTTCGCGGTAGATCCCGAACTTGGTCGTGCCATTGCCCGAATAGGTCAGCTTTTCGCTCTCGTCATAGCCGGTTCCCATGGCCGGATTCACTCTTATGCCAATGCTGCTACCCGGTCTGCGCTCTCCGATACGCCGGATCATGCCGATACTGTCGCAATTAATGTGGACGCCCGGTTGCTGCAAAAGCCGGTCCAGATCGGCATTGGATACGCCGGTTCCGGTAAAACTGATTTGCTGCGGAGCAAAACCTGATGTCAGCGCGCGGTCCAGCTCACCGGGCGAGCAGATATCGACACCGCATAGTCCGGTTCGCGCTACCATGTCCAAAAGCGGTTCAAAGCGATTGGCTTTCATCGCGTAATATATTTGATGGGCGCTGCCCGTTTGCTCTAACGCGCGGGTCAGACGCTGCAAATTGGCTGTAATCCGGTCAGCGCTGTAAAGATATAATGGCCCGGCCGTTTGCTGCGCTAATGTGCTGACATCATGGCCTGCAAAACTCAGCCGTCCATCGACATAGCAAAGGTCATCGCGTTCCCACCAAAATCGCTTCTCCACTATTGCCCGCAATCTAATGTTTCAAGATAGACCTTGCCCGCTTCATGCACCGGCTCGTTGCGTCCGGTAATCCAGCGGCGGCATTGGGGTGCACCGCAATGGCAGGCGAATTGACGATATAAACGGTCCTCGGTCATCGCATAGTCAATCGTCAGCACGTCATTCGCGCAAATATCGCGCACTGTGATAAGGCGGAAACCATCCATATCGAGCCTGCAATTGGGCGCGCAGCTATGGGAGAGATAGCCGATATATTCCGTGCCGCAAATATGGCTGTCCTGCCATATCTGAAGGCTGTGCTGCTCAATATCGGCCTTAATTTCACCAGTGAAGCGGTGGATGGCCTCACCTGCTTTGCAATCGACAAGCGTGCGTACACCCAGCCCTTTTTTCTCGTCAATATAGCAAAGGGTGAGCGGGTCATTACCCTTCACAGATTGTGGCTGACTTGATGCTGATAATAACATGAAATTTTCAAAATGCCCCGTTAATGCGCTGCGTTCGTCAGTAGCAGAAAATATCTTCCGCTGCTGTGTATAGAATCACAATAACGGGACAATCTTATTAAATTGTAGATGATTCTCGTCATTTTTATGAAAATACCGGACATCATCCATCAATTCACGCACCAGATATATTCCAAGCCCGCCCACTTTCCGCTCCTCAAGAGGCAGGCTGGTATCGGGCGCGGGGACCGATAGCGGGTCAAATGCCGGACCATTGTCGGTAATTTCAACCGCAATATTTTCGGACGTCACCGCGACCCGGACAGAAATGTCGGGAAGCTCGCCTATATGGGTGTGGTTCAATATGTTGCTGATAACCTCGTCACAGGAAATCATCACGCGCTGAGCGATTTTATCGGGGACAAATTGTTCCGCAAGAAAGCCCTCTATCGCATCAAGAAGAGCCGTAAAGCCATCGCGGCCATTTTCTAGCGTCCGGGAAAAAAGCGTTTCCATATGACTTGACCCTAGCGGAATCTTGCTGGATTATACCATAGTGATTTAAGCGAAGAAGAAATATAACGCAATTTCAATAATATCTCTCTGGCGGGTCGCAAATGGCTCCACTTGCCAAGGATTGAAAAAGAGAAGATTTAGATGGACCTGAATGAAGAAGCCCGTGACGGAGCACTTATACTTCACGCTTCGGGCCGGCTCGACACCAATACCGCCCCGATTCTGGAAGCAGCTTTGCCTGCACAGGTGGAAACAAATCCGGTCGTGATCTTGAACCTTTCAGATGTCCCTTATGTCAGCTCTGCGGGTCTGCGCGTATTGTTAAAAGGCGCGAAAGCCGGGAAAGCGAGCGGTAATCAGCTCATCTTGTCGGGGCTGGCGGAATCCGTGCAGGAAGTTTTCGATATTAGCGGCTTTACCAGCATCTTTGTCATCACGACGACTGTGGATGACGCGCTGGCTACCCTTTCCTAGACACAGGGCCAAGGACTGCGACAACTCCGTTTGGAGTTAGCAAAGCCGCCAGATCGTCTATCAATATATCAGGCTGCAACGCCGGATTAAGGGCGTGATAAGCAGATGCACGCTGGGAATCCCCGTCGTTGAGCAGTGCCATTATCTGGGGCTGTGGCGGTGAAGCCTGTTTCCATTTCACCCACTTCATGTCGCTTATAGAATAAGCCCTGCGGCCCGATTCAAATATCTTGTCCGCAGAGCCCTCCAGAATATTGCGTTCAAAATATTCCTGCGCCGCAAAAGCATTGGCCAATGCCAAGGCTGGTGTATCGCCGTCACACTCCCCGATAATGACTGCTGCTTCATGTTCATTTTGTGCGATGGCATAGAAACATCCAGCCGGGGCTTTGCCCAGCATCCGGACGGCAATCGTCGCTCCCGAAGGCTCGGTGGTCACGGGCGGGAAACAGCTTTTCCGATAGCCTAGCACGCTGCTGCTTTCGTCGCGATTATCTTTGGCATAGGCCATCTGGCGGCCTCGCCGCGCCATAGCGGCCCGCATACTGGTGCCCATCAGTTTTACCGCATTGGACAGGTCAATAGTCTCGCGGATTGTCAGTTTTGTCCGATCCTTCCCGGCCTTTCCTTCGAAAAAGCCGTCGATCAGGGCCAGGACATAATTAAGCTCGCGACTAATACGGCTACCCAGAAACCAGCCCAATAAAGCGCCAATCAAGCCTGCACCGATGACCAACAAAATAATATTATATCGCAGCGCCGACAGTCTTTCATACATTGGCGCAGAATCGATCT
>JADMKQ010000055.1 GCA_015478735.1 Sphingorhabdus sp.
GATGGACTTGTTTCTTCCATCGCCCGTCCCGCTGACGCCATTTCCTGTGCTGGTCGAATTCGCGGTATTGCCCCAAACCGGGCCGGTGCTGCTGGTCCGTCGCAACTGATAGGGGACCTTGGCCGCGTTGCCTGCACTGCCCGACATCACGCCTGCACCAACGCTGCTGCCGTTCGAGGGGGTCAGCCCGACATTATAAGCCGTTCCGCTGGGGCAGTTTACTATGATCTGGCTGCTGGAAGAGCGATTGCGGGCGGTGCTCTGGATCACGCCGAAATTAATGTCCGATCCCGCCCCCGCCGTGATCGTGCAAGCATTCACAACGGTGGTATTGACGGGCGTGGTAAAGTCCCTTCCGGCAAAGTCCCTGTAGTTGCGCTGGCAGGTAGGGTTTCCCGCGACCAGGATGCCAACTGTCGTGTTGTAGAACCAGGACTGATAGGCGCCGGGGGGCGCGGTCTGCCCGCCGGGGATATAGCCATAAAATGAAAATGTGCCGTTCCGCGTCCCCCCGCCGGGGATAGAAATGGCCTGAGTGATGGGGGTGTTGGAGTCCCAGATTTGGGTCCGGTTTATCGAGGTGTACACGTTGTAATAGAGCCGCGAGTTTCCGGACGTCATGGCTGGCTGGGCTTCCGTGCCGGGCCAGGCGACAGACCCCCGTACAGTGCAGAGCGTCAGGTTGACCGCTTTAGCCCCGTAATTCCGGCAGCTATAGTTGACAGAGCCCGTCGCCGATTGCGACGACCCGAAGTTTATCGATGCATTGCCACTGCAATCGACATTCGCGTGCGCTGGCGATGGCCAGAAGGCAAGCGCAAGGATGAAGATGAAGGCAAGGACGAGAAGGGCAGGTTTTCTGGTGTCGGTCATTTCTCGGTTCCCCCGGCAAGGCATGTAAGCGGGCCGATCTGCGGCAGCATAGCGCCCGATTGCGGATATTCAAAGCGCACCGAACAGTTTCCGGCGCTCGTTTCAACGTCGATGACGTTACTGTCTTCAAGCATTTCAAAATAAACCGCCCCGTCAAAACCGACCATCGCGGGTTCCGACGTATCGCCCCGGCGTGTAGCTCTGCTCCCCAAGGGAAGCGGCTCGCCGCTACCGTCAACAAGGATCAGCGACGCGGCGCGAATTTTTTCCATTTCGAAACGGACAGCCGTTCCTGATCGGTCTGCGGGCGTCACGGTCGCTTCGACGGCATTGATCCGGATATCGGCGGGAAGGTCCAGCACGTCGATTGCGATCCGGTTATTCTCGTAAGCGTTGAGGCCGGTCACCAGCAATTTGCCGTTCGCCCCGGTCTCGCCGACCACATTGTTACGCAGCTTCACAGGAACTCCGGAAATACCATCGGTGCTGACCACGGCAAAACTGTCATGTATCTCGCGCGCGGCGAATAGCGAACCATCGGACAGCACGAGCGAACCGGAGACGCCAGCGTAACCGCTGACCCGGCCATTATCCACGCGCCCGCCCGCTATGATGCGTCCGTGATCGCCCAGATGCTGAACTTCGCCCGCGCCGCTCTGGCGACTACCGGCATTCTGCACTTGCGCGCGCCAGCCAAAGCCGCCTTCGTCGGGGATGGAAGAAGAGGCATCGAGGCTACCAAATGTCGTATCACGGTCGCGCTGGAGCGACGCGCTGACCATGGACCTGTCGCCGAACCTGACGCTGATCGTCGCGAATATGCTGCGATTGCGTGTGTTTTCCAGATCAGCGCTGGCTTGAATGTTGAGGCCGACATTCCTGCCCAGAGACTTGGACCAATATGCGCTGACATAGCGGGAACGGGGCTGATGATCGAAATCGAGATCAACATAGCTTGCCCCGAATGTGCCAAACCGGTTAAGGCTGTGACTGACCTGTGCCGATATGGACTTACGCGGTAACGGTGATTCTTCCAGCGCGGCGAGATCGCGAAAGCCGGAACTTGCCTTGGCCAGATTGAATGAGAGGCTCGTCTGGCGGTCTGACCAGCTATAGCCAAGCGTATATTTGGTCCCGGACAAATCGCCGGTGCGGCTGTGCGAAATTGATCCAGAGAAAACTCCGAACTGTCCCGCCTGCCAGTTGGCACCGACGCCGCCGAGAACCAGGTTCGTGCTGGCTTCGCTATGGGCTTCGAGTGTCAGCTTGTCCGTCATACCGCGGCGGATCGTGCCGCTCAAAAACGGATCGGGCGCATAATCGAACGAGCGAATGCCATAAGCCCGGCGAAGAAAACCTGCCTCCACCGTCCAGTCGGCCAGACCCCGGCGAAGCAAGACAGGCGTGTGATAAAGGTCGAAAGCGATAGTGCTCACCTGACCCAATGCGTCGGTTATGAGCACTTGCCCCGATCCGTATCCGACGCCGCCCGATGGTGCGGAGATCTGGAACGGTCCCGGCGGAACTTCGCCGGTCGCCTGTTTCAAACCGTCAACATAAAGCTCGATGGTAGAGGGCAACGCAGTCTCGCCAAAAAACTGGGTGAGGGGCGTCGTGATGAGATAGGGCTGCAAAGCGAAATCAGTGCCGATTTGCAGCCCGCCAAAGCGTGTCGAGCGCGACCAGTTGGTAGCAGCTGTCAGATTATCGCCAGCGCTGGCAACCAGCAGACTGTTAGGGAAGGATGCCGTAACGCTGGAATCAAGGCGGACGGCTTCCACGGACCAGTCACCATCCTGAGAGGCTGCTTGCGTCAGAAACGTAGTGCTGGCCACGCCCAGCGGACTATAGGCACGCAGCTCCGAAAAGGCGCTGGCCGTGCGGGTGTCGCCAGCAATGCCGCCAAAAATATTATAATTGTAGATCAGCCCAGTTCCGCTGATCGCTTCGGCTCCAGATGGGAGGGGAGCTTTCACCTCGCTCACATCGCCGCTCAGCATCGACACCGGGACCATGATACGCAGTTCCTGTGCGCCGACATCATAAGTAAATTCGAGGCCGGGAACATCAGCCAGACGGATTTCGTCGGGAGCCTCCTGATCCAGGACCAGACCGAGCTGCTCGATCGTGCTTGTGCTCACCCAAAGATCCTGCCCGCGCATGGTGAATATGGCAATGCCCAGCGGAAGCGCGTTTACGCTAGTCTCCAGATAGAGAGTCATTTCTTCCACGGCCTCTATGGGCGATGTGGCCTGATCATGGTCTGCTATACTGGACGGGTGTTCCGCTTCCTGCGCTTTTGCGGCGATTGGGCTTGCCGCGAGTGCGATCTCAGCGAGAAGAACCGGCCAAAGGCAGCGCATGCTGCGTCTCATGACCATTGATCCTCACCTCCAGCGTGCCTTCTGGCGCGGTAGTCGGCCAGGGCTGGGCAGTGTCCCACGTCCGGCTTACACCGGGAAGCGCATATCCCAGCAAGCCGGGAGCCAGAACCGTCTGGCGTCCGTCGGGCCAGCGGATAGATACATCCGCGATTTGTGCGTGCTTCAGCCCGGCGTTGGCCACGCTGATCCCGATTTTTCCGTCAACCTTGTTCAGGCTCCATGACAGTTTCGGCGCGGGCTTTTCTCCGGCAGGTTGAATGAAGACTGGCAACGAATAGCGCAGCACGAAGTCTATCCCCTCGCGATCCTCGCGGGCGACCGGAAGCTCGTCAATCACGACGCGATAGGCGTCTTCGGGCTGGCCTTCTGCTGGCGCGGGTGTGGTGCGGATAACGCGGACAAGCTGCTTACCGCCCGGTTTCAGCACGACCATCGGCGGACTGATGACCAGACCGGTCGAGGGATCGAGCCTGTCTCCATCCTGATCCTGGCTCCAATGATAGACCCGCACCTGGGCATGGACGGTGGTGTCGCCGACATTGCTCAACGTCAGCCCGTCCGCTGTTTCTTTTGCCGTAAGCGTGACCGTGACGGGGGACACCTGTAGCCCGCTCGCGTAAGCTGGTGCAGACGCGAGCAGGCTCAGGGCACCTGAAAAAATGGCCAGTTGCAATTTTTTCATAATCCCCGTCATCGCCTTAATAGTTCACGTTTACTGTGACTGTGTCCTTATAGGAATCGGCTGTAAAGTTGGCGCTGGGAGCGACCGCATAAACGGTGTGCATCTGCGCTGCGCCCGAACCGGTGCCGGTTACGCCATTGCCAATGTTGCTGGCCGTTGCCGTGTTGCCCCAGACGGTGCCGCCTGCGCCAGCAGCCTGTTGCAACTGGTATGGAACCACATCGAGGTTACCCGCGGTGGTCGACGCCATGGTGCCGCTACCGGTCGTGTCTCCGCTTGAGGGAGCTAGGCCGATGAAATAGGGCGTACCTTTTGTGCAAGTCACAGCGATGGAATTGCTGCCTTCCACGTTTGTCGCCGTGGAATCAACTGTGCCAAGATCAATGTTGGAACCCGCACCGGCGGTTACCGAACAAGTCTTCTCAATTGTCAATATCACGTCAAACGTGTCCGTTGCCGTAGCGGCATTTGCAGCCGTGCCGAGCATCAATGAGGTAAGGATTACCGCGCCGAAAGCGCGGGGGGTAGTGTTGAAAAATGTCATGGGATACTCCAGTTTGCTATCTAGCGCAGCTTGCTACTCGGTGCAGCAATGTAGTTGAAATAGAGACTAGTTTAGATATTACAATTGCAAATAATGCACGTTATTAACATTAATGTTAATTGCTGCGTTGGGACGCACCGGACAACTCAGAGGGTTAAGCCCAAGCAATCGCTTCATCTAATATTTCCTTTGATTTCATGAGTTTACTGACAATTTTGTATATCGTTGTAACGACTTGACAACTTTTGGGGCCTAAGACAATCTGTGACCTCCACTCGGGGGCACAAGGTTCGAAGGAGAGAGATTTGCGCTTATCGGGGTATTTTGCACTCTCGTCTGCCATCGCCGCCGCTGCTGCTACGCCCGCTTATGCCGAAGGGCGAACGGGCAGTTTTGATGTGCATATCCGGATATTGCCACACTGCGCTGCCTCAATCGGCTTTCTAGGTAGCGAGGGTTCTGAAGCGGCGAAGGGTCAGGCCCAGATCTCTATCAACTGTTCCGGAAACATAGCTTGGTCCGTGCGTCTGAGCGAAGATACCGGAATAGGCGCGGCAACCCCAAGTCTCAAGATGACATCTGCGAGCAGCGATACTGTAGACTATAGGATCATCAGGGACTCGCGCCATTCGACTAATCCGGACGACCAGACCTTTTCAGGCATCGGTCCCGCAATGATCATCCCGGTCATTGACGGCCAATATAGCGATATAATTGCCGTTGCTGTGGCCTATTAACGAAGCAGTGAAGGTGCCGTGGAACGGGTTGTTCGAAGACACGTTGCTTGCGCTGCGGGATTTTCGCGGTCGTCCGGTAAGCATAAGTTGCAGGCTGCGTATTATGCGGCTTGACGGTTCCCTATGTTATCGTCTGCCCAGCTCCATGGCATGAGTTCATTCCATCGCGAAGCGGTCCGGTCGAACGCAATTTTATCGATTATATCGGTGATGTAGGCTTGGGGGACCGCAAGCTAGATAAATAAGCGCCACCGCCGAAGACAAGAACGGGAGTGTCATAAATTCCGTGTGTCGTGGGACGGTTGAACATTATGCCGCCATGGCTTTGATGAAGCGTTCTCCGAAGATAACGGCAAACAGGGCCTTTGCCATGGTCGACTCACGTGACGGCATTCTCCACTCTTTTTCTGATC
>JADMKQ010000056.1 GCA_015478735.1 Sphingorhabdus sp.
TTTGCCGATGACAGCAGCTATTTTTTCGATGCTTCGGCCAGTGTGCAGCGCAAATTATGGGAGCGTGGCGATTATAAACTGACCGCAGGGGCAGGGGCATGGGCAGGCGGACAGGAAGGGCTGACGCGTTTTGACATCGGGCCGCGCGCCAATGTCCATGTGCCGGTCGGCAAGAGCGATATGCGCTTTTCGCTGGATTGGCGGCAACGGATCGGCGGCAATGCTGTTCCGGATTCCGGTGTCGCGCTTACCATTTCATCGGGCTTCTGATGAGCGTGTTTTGAAACTTTATTATCCGCTCGCCGGTCAAGTCTCTTTATCCCGTGGTGAAAACAGATTAGTCGTTGGAACATGGATATTTACCTCCCCATCGCCAACTTGTCAGTTGATGCGTTTGTCATTGTGCTGCTGGGCGGCGTGGTGGGTATTTTATCGGGGATGTTCGGCGTTGGCGGGGGATTCCTGACCACACCGCTGCTGATATTTTACGGGATTCCGCCGACGGTTGCCGCTGCTTCGGCATCGACGCAGGTGACGGGGGCCAGCATTTCCGGCGTTGCTGCTCACATGCGGCTGAAGGGTGTCGATTTCCGGATGGGTGCGGTGATGGTCGCGGGCGGTCTGATCGGCACGTTTATCGGCACTTTCCTGTTCCAGATTTTACAGCGCTGGGGACAAACCGATACGGTGATTTCGGTCCTCTATGTGCTGATGCTTGGCGGCATAGGCAGCCTGATGGCAAAGGAATCGTGGGAGAGCGTGAAGGCGACCCGTTCCGGCAAGCCCTTACCAACCCGGAAGCGGCGGCATCATCCGCTGGTGGCGAACCTGCCGATGCCGTGGCGCTTTTACCGTTCGGGGCTTTATATATCGCCCATCGCACCCTTTGTGCTTGGTCTTTTGACCGGCATATTGACGATGTTGCTGGGCGTTGGCGGCGGCTTCATCATGGTCCCGGCAATGCTCTATCTACTGGGCATGGGCGCTCAGGTGGTCGTGGGCACATCCTTGTTCCAGATATTATTCGTGACCATTGCCGCGACGATGATGCACAGCATGACAACCAAGGCCGTGGACATTGTTCTGGCCGGATTGCTGTTGATCGGCAGCGTCACCGGCGCGCAGCTCGGCGCGAAATTTGCCCAGCGCATGAAACCGGAATATCTGCGCCTTGCGCTGGCGGGAATCGTTCTGCTGGTGGCCATCCGCATGGCGATGGGGCTGGGTTTCCGCCCGGACGAGATTTACACGGTGCAGCTATTATGAGCGATCTGTGGTCCAGACTGACAGCGATATTCTGCGCTCTTGGCATATTGTTCCTGACCACAGCCAACGCGCCGGTTCTGGTGCCCGATGTGTCGCAGGACAATATCAGCATCAAGGGCGATTTTAACGGCGCGCAGCTCTTGCTTTTCGGTGCGATTACCTATCCCCCCGGTACCCGCAACCGCGAGAAAGCGGATATCGTGGTGGTGCTGAAAGGGCCGACCGAATCCATCATCGTGCGCGAGAAACAGCAGGTGGCGGGCATCTGGGTCAACGCGGCGAGCAGCGAATTCCGCTCGGCTCCCGGCTTTTACGCCATCGCGTCTTCCAGCCCGATAGAAAAAATTGTCGATCCCAAGACGGCGGATATTTACGAGCTTGGCCTCAACCATTTGCAACTATCCCCCGCCGGTGCAATCGACAGCGAGGAACTGAACCGCTTTACCGAAGGGTTGGTGGACCTCAACAGCCGCGGCGGATTATATGATAATCTGCCCAATAGCGTCGTGATTACCGATTCCGTCCTTTACAAAGCGCGGATCAACCTGCCGGCCAGCGTGCCGGTGGGCAAATATTCGGCGGAAACTTTTCTTATCATCGACGGGCGCGTGGAAGCGGCGGAGATCAAGGAAATTACGATCGAAAAAATCGGTCTTGGCCGCTTCATCACCAACCTCTCGGAAAATTACGGTTTCATCTATGGTCTGGTGGCCGTTCTGATCTCGATTATATTGGGCTGGGCCGCCGGTTACCTGTTCCGCAAGATGTGATGAAAAAGCGAATATATTCAAACTTTTAACAATCCGGTGCGGCCGGTAAATCTTCCTTAATCATGGCCGTGTAATCCTGTTCGCAGATAAACAGAGCAGGATTGCGCCTTCATGTCAGATATGGGTTCTCATAATTTCCCCGCAGCACAGCCATTTCCGGCTGATGAACCGGTTGCAACACCGGCGCCGGGGGCCACACGGGCCGAGGGTCATAATATCGGTGAGGTCATCGAAATTGCCGGGTCCAGCTCGCGCATATTGATGGACGCCTCTGTTCTGACGGGTCTTGCCGGTCATCCCGATCCGACCGTGAAAATGGCCGGGCAGGTGGGCAGCCAGGTGAAAGTGCGCGTCGGCACGACATGGCTTATCGCCAATATCCGCACGCAAAAGCTGCACCGGGATCAGGGCGGGATCATCATTGCCGAGATAGATTTTCTGGGTGAAGGCGATGAAGAGATGTTGACCGGCAATATCTATAATTTCCGCCGCGGTGTGACGCGCTATCCCATTCCCGGTTCCGATGTTTATGCGGTGACGACCAGCGACCTTAAACAGATTTACGCCTCCGATGGCCGCGCCCATGTCGAGATCGGCACGGTTTACCCGACCGAGGATATTCGCGGCGCGCTTTATGTAGATGCGATGCTGGGCAAGCATTTTGCGCTTTTGGGATCGACCGGCACGGGTAAATCGACCTCGGCGGCGCTGATCCTGCACAAGATCTGCGACATTGCGCCCGAAGGTCATATCCTGATGATCGACCCGCACGGCGAATATTCGGCGGCGTTCAAGACCAACGGGCGGCTGTTCGACGTGAACAACTTGGCCATGCCCTATTGGCTGATGAACTTTCAGGAACATTGCGAAGTGTTCGTGAAATCAAAGGGCGATGACCGGCAGACGGATTGCGATATTCTCGCCAAATGCCTGCTCGCCGCCAAGTCCAAGAGCCAGGCCGCGCAGGGCGTTGCGAAGCTGACCGTGGACAGCCCGGTCCCTTATTTATTGTCCGACCTCACCAGCATCATCCAGAATGAAATGGGCAAGCTCGACAAATCGACCAACACCGCGCCGTTCATGCGCCTTAAGACAAAGATCGACGAGATAAAGGCCGACCCGCGCTACAGCTTCATGTTCTCAGGCATGCTGGTGGGCGATACAATGGCCGACTTCCTGACAAAGATCCTGCGCCTGCCCGCCGATGGCAAGCCGATTTCGATTATCGACGTGTCGGCTATGCCATCCGAGATAACGCCCACCGTGGTCGCGGTGCTCAGCCGTCTGGTCTTTGACTATGCGATCTGGGCGCGTAACGAGCCTCAGCGGCCGATGCTGCTGGTTTGCGAGGAAGCGCACCGTTATATTCCCAACGATAATGTCGCGGGCGAAAGCAGCGTGCGCGATATTCTGGGCCGGATTGCCAAGGAAGGCCGGAAATATGGCGTGTCGCTGGGCCTGATTACGCAGCGGCCATCGGATCTGGCAGAGGGCGTGCTTTCGCAGTGTGGCACGATCATTTCCATGCGCCTGAACAACGACCGCGACCAGAGCTTTGTGAAAGCCGCCATGCCCGAAGGCGCACGGGGCTTTCTGGACTCCATCCCGGCGCTGCGTAACCGCGAATGTATCGTCTGCGGAGAGGGCGTGGCGATACCCATTCGCGTATCGCTCGACAACCTAGCCGAAGAACGCCGCCCGGCATCGGATGACCCGCTATTCTCAGACCTATGGCGCGACCATGGCGGCGAGGAAGAGATTGTGCAGCGCGTTATCCGCCGCTGGAGAAGCCAGGGACGTTAACAGACGGATATACTAATCCGTTAGCCCTGAGCTTGTCGAAGGGTGCTGATGGTCTTGCGACGCCCTTCGACAGGCTCAGGACTAACGGTTATGGGGCAGGGTAAACCTACCCCAACCGCGCCAGAGCCGCCTGTAACCGCTCCGCTTCCGCTTCCTTGTCGGCCAGATCGGCGCGGGCTTTTTCTACCGCTTCCGGCTTGGCTTTCTCGACGAAATTGGGATTGCTCAGCCGGCCGCTCAGGCTTTTGGCTTCCTTCTGCGATGCTTCCAGAGCCTTGCCCAGCCGCGCTTTTTCCGCATCGACATCAATCGCACCGGCAAGCGGCAGGACATAGGTCGCGCCGTCGATAACGATCTGGGCATTCGCTCCTTCGGGAGCGGGGTCAAAGGAGACGCTTTCCAAACGGCCAACCCGGTCGAGCGCAGCGCTCTGCCGGGCAATCCGGTCTTTCAGGCTGTCATCCCCGTCCCGCACATGGGCGGTCATCTTGGTGCCTGGCGCGATGTTAAGCTCTACCTTTGCGGCGCGGACAGCGGAGATAAGGCGGATCAGCCAGTCCACCTCGGCCTTCGCATCCTTGTCCACTGCGACACCGGGCTGCGGCCATTTGGCGACGATCAGGTCATATTCCCGCCCGCCGGTTTCGGCTGCCATACTGTGCCACAATTCCTCGGTAATGAAGGGCATGAACGGGTGCAGCATCACGATGATCTGGTCGAGCACCCATCCGGCAACGGTCCGCGTTTCATCCGCAGCCGCTTTGTCCTCGCCCTGCAAGAGCGGCTTGATAAGCTCCAGATACCAGTCGCAGAAACGGTCCCATGTGAAATGGTAAATCGTGTTCGCAGCGGCATCAAAACGCAGGTCGCCCAAAGCCTTGTCGAGCGATGCCAGCGTTTCGGTCACTTCGGAAATGATCCAGCGGTTGACCGGCAAAGCGGCGTCCGGCGCGTGCAGGGTCTTGCTTGCGCCAATGCCGTTGGCTTCGCAGAAACGTGACGCATTCCACAGCTTTGTTGCGAAGTTGCGGTATCCCTCGACGCGCTTGTCATCCATTTTGATGTCGCGGCCCTGGCTTTCCATCGCGGCCATGAAGAAGCGCAGCGCATCGGCGCCATATTCATCAATCAGGCCCAGCGGATCGACGACATTGCCCTTGGACTTGGACATTTTCGAGCCGTCCTCGGCGCGCACCAATCCGTGCAGGTAAAGCCGCTTCCACGGCACTTCCTTCATGAACTGGATGCCCTGCATCGCCATCCGCGCGTCCCAGAAGAACAGGATATCAAAGCCGGAGATCAGCAGGTCATTGGGATAATGGCGAGCGAGATCCCTGGTTTCTTCCGGCCAGCCCAATGTGGCAAACGGCCACAGCGCAGAGGAGAACCATGTGTCGAGGACGTCGGGGTCGCGGGTAAGCGAAACGCCTGATCCAGCTTGCGCCTGAGCAGCCGCTTCATCTTCGGCAACATAGATTGTGCCATCTTCAGCAAACCAGGCCGGAATCCGGTGGCCCCACCAAAGCTGCCGTGATACGCACCATGGCTGGATATTTTCCATCCAGTTAAAATAAGTCTTTTCCCATGTCTTCGGCACAATCTCGATTGCACCCGACTTCACCGCTTCAATCGCGGGCTGGGCCAGCGTTTTGGCATCGACATACCATTGATCGGTCAGCCACGGTTCAATCACTACGCCGCCGCGGT
>JADMKQ010000057.1 GCA_015478735.1 Sphingorhabdus sp.
GATCTTGGAGGCCGCTCTATCTGGCTGGAAGCATCCAATATCTTCAATCAGATCGGCAATCGCTTTGCCCTTGGATCACCGTTCACCCTTCCATATGGTGAACAATATACGCCGCTACGCCCGCGAACCATACGCATGGGCTTTGACGTTTCATTCTGAACGTTCGGCGTAGCTTCCGAATAATTTATAATAGTTACAATAAGTTAAGTGAATTTCGTCGCACTTTGGGACCGGAGCTATGCGGGTTGGCCGTGTTGGTGACGTCTTGTCGGATATCGAGTCCATTATCTTTTAGACAAGGAATCCCAATGCGAACTTTACTAACCTGCACCTGTCTCACCCCCATCGCTTTGATCGCTGCGGTCCCGGTTCATGCCGCGACCGTTATAGATGAAGAACATAAATCGGCCATTGCTACTGGCACGGACAATGATGACATCAAGATTACCAAGGACGGGTCGGTCAAGCTGGAAAGCGGCACGGCTGTTACGATCAACAGCGACCATGATATTACCAATGAAGGCAAGATTCTGATCAGCGATGCCGACGGCGCGCAGGGCATTTTTGCCGAAGCAGGCCGCTCCGGGACAATCACCAACAAAGGCTCCATCGTTATTGATGAGGATTACACAGCCGAGGATGATGATGAAGACGGCGACCTTGATGGTCCTTTTGCGGAAGGCAAGGACCGCTATGGTATCCGGACAGAAGGTGCGTTTACCGGTTCCGTGGTTAATAGCGGTGTGATCACGATTGAAGGCAATGACAGCGCTGGTATTTCGCTGGAAGGGCCGCTTACCGGATCGCTGGATCAAAGTGGCCGCATCGCAGTCACGGGTGATAATAGCGTCGGTGTTCGCACTGGCGCTGTGTCGGGCGATGTGACGCTCAACGGAAATATAACGGCGCAGGGTGCTGGCGCGGTTGGTGCGACCATTACCGGCCCGATCGGCGGCGCTCTGGTGATTCAGGGGGGCATTTCGTCCACTGGCTATCGCGACACGTCGCCGTCCGGTGATCTTTCCGACCTGGATGCGGATGACCTGCTGCAAGGCGGCCCGGCGCTGGCCATTTCGGATGATGTCGCGGGCGGCATATTGTTCGACATCCGTCCTGCCAATAATGATCCTGACGAAGATGATGAGGATAATGACGGCATTGATGACGCGAAAGAAGGCAATGCTGCTGTTACCTCTTATGGTGAAGCGCCCGCCGTCCAAATCGGCTCGACCAGCGATACTGTAACCATTGGTGCGGTCGCCGGTGAAGCCGCAGACGGCAATGGGCTTGTCATTAACGGAACGATCCAGGGCAAGGGCGTCTATGCAGGCGTCGAGGGCAACGGCCTGTCGATTGGCGGCCTTGGCGGAGAGACGGAAATTGTCGGCGGTATCTTGGTCAATGGCACGGTGAGTGCGCAGTCGCTTGATGATAACGCCACCGCCATCCGTATTGGCGACAAAGCCACGGTGCCACAAATCACCAATAATGGCACGATAAGAGCAACCGGCGGTGATGCCGATAGCTCCGCCGTTTATGCGGTATTGGTGGAAGAGGGCGGTTCGCTCACCTCCATCACCAACAGCCGCACGATCAGCGCGGAAGCCGCAGAAGACAGCTCGGCTGGAGCAATTATTGACCGCTCCGGCACGCTAAGTTCTGTCGTGAATAGCGGAACAATCAGCGCGGTTAGCGAAAGCGGCGATCCGGGCACAGCCATTGCCATCGACCTGTCCGCAAATGGAAGCGGCGCGACTGTTCGTCAAATCACGGAAGAAGGCAAAGGCGCACCCGTCATTCAAGGAGACGTGCGTTTCGGTTCCGGTAACGATGTGTTCGATATTGCTGGCGGCACGGTGACAGGCCGGTTGGACTTTGGCGGCGGTGCGGACAGCCTGATCCTGTCAGGCGACAGCGTATTTCGCGGAAACCTGGCTAATGCAGCGGGAGCCACGGTCAATGTAAATGGCGGCGCGCTATTTGCCGAGAATATGACACCGGTGGATATTGCTGCGTTAAGTGTCAGCGATGAAGGCACGCTTGGCGTTGTTATTGACGGCAAGTCCGGCAATTTCACCCAGTTCAGGGTCGCAGGCGATGCCAGTTTTGATGAAGGATCAAAGCTGGAAATCAAGCTGGTCAGTGTCACCGAGTCAGAAGGGCGGTATCAAATAATCGACGCCGGAACCCTGACGGGCGGCGACAATCTGGAATCCGACAGCGTCATCCAATCCTATATGTTCAAAAGCAGCATTTCGAGTGACGAAGATGAAGGCGCTGTCTGGGTTGATATTGAACGCAAGACCGCCGAGGAAATGAACCTCACCAGCTCGCAAACCAGCGCCTATGACGCGGTTTTTGCTGTGCTGGATAATGACGCTGCCGTTGCGTCCAGCTTCCTTGGCGCGACTACGGCCGAGACATTTGATGAAACGATACAACAGATGTTGCCCGATCATGCCGGCGGTGTTTTTGCCACGGTCAGTCAGGGTTCGCGTTCCACGGCACGGTTCCTCTCCGATCCGGTCGCACCTTATAGCGATCAGGGCGGCTGGGGGTTCTGGCTGCAACAGACGGTATGGGATCTGTCCAAGGATCGCGGTCAAACCGACAGCTACGACATAACCGGCCTTGGCACCACGGCTGGTATCGAGGTTGAAACCGGCGGTTTTGGTAATGTCGGTGTTTCGTTCGGTTATCTTAACAGCAATGACAGCGATGCGGATGCCGCTAACGAGGTGGATAGCGATCAATATGAATTCGCCGGATATTGGCGCGCGCAATGGGGCGGTCTGCGGGCTTTTGCCAGAGGATCTTATGCCAAGATCAACTTTGAATCGCAGCGGCGCTTTGAATCGGAAAATAGCGGTAAGCGGGTGGAACGCTTTGCGGTCGCGGACTGGTCGGGCGATCTATACAGTCTCGCCGGTGGCCTTGCCTATGAACATGATATGGGCCGCGTATCGCTTCGCCCCGCTGTGTCGGTCGATTATTATAACCTGAAAGAAGAAGGCTATACCGAGATCGAAGGCGGCGATGCATTCAACCTGATTGTCGAAGGGCGTGATAGTGACGAGCTGGCGCTCAACACCACGATGGCAGCGGCGCTGAACTTTGGTGACACACAGCCCGACGGGACATGGATGCGCGCCGAGGTAGAGGGCGGCTATCGCCAGATCCTTGGCGGAGAGCTTGGTAATACCATCGCCAAATTTGAAGGCGGCGATGCGTTTACGCTGTCTGCTGATACAAGAACCGATGGCTGGATCGGCGGATTCCGGCTGGTCGGCGGCACCGGCACCCTGTCCATGGCGGGCGAAGTGAGTGCAGAAGAACAGCTACAGGATAAAATCTCGCTTGGCGTGCGTTTATCCCTGCGCGTCGGGTTCTAAATCTCTCGGCTAAAATCAACGTATCGGGAAGCGGTCACGGTATATCCTGGCCGCTTCTTTTTTACCGCGAGTTGAAGTTCGGGGCAAAGCACGGCATCACGCTTGGCAAGAGATGCACTGGAATTATCATGCCTGATCCCGACCGGAATGAACGATTACACTGGCGCCCCATGACTGCGGACGATGTGGGAGCCGTGTCGAAACTGGCTTCAGAAATCCATCCCGATTATCCGGAATCAGATAGCGTCTTTCGCGACAAACTGGAGCGATTCCCCAAGGGATGTTTCATGCTGATGGACAGAGATATTCCGTCCGGATATTTACTGAGCCATCCGTGGAAGCGGTGCGAGCCTCCGCCGCTGGATTCGCTTCTACCGGTTCTGGTACAGCGTCCGGATAGCCTGTATATCCACGATCTTGCCCTTGCCAAAGCCGCGCGGGGACATGCTATGGGCGAACAGATTATCGGCGAGATTGTGAAACTGACTCAGGCCCTGAAATTGCCCGTAATATCGCTGGTTGCGGTCGGCGGGTCAGAGCGTTTTTGGGAACGCCAGAATTTCCGGGTGGTTGACAGTGAGCCTTTACACGAAAAGCTGAAATCTTACGGCGCGCAGGCAGTTTATATGGAGCGATCAGTTTCCTGACTCCGCTATGCGCGGCATTCGGACAATAGTTAAAACCAGAAACGCACACCCACCACATAGTTGGTGACGCTGGGGTCTTCTCCGGCAAGGCGTGCATAATCTGCACTTTTACCGGTTTTCCATTCCTGCTCGATGCCGATATAGGGCGCAAATTCCCGTATGATCTCGTAACGCAGGCGCAGGCCAAGCTCGACATTATCTATCCCCGCACCAATGCCCAGTTCCGGAATATCCTGCGCCGACAGGTTCATTTCCGCGCGCGGCTGCAATATCAATCTATCCGTAATCCGCTGGTCATATTCTGCTTCGACCCTCGCGGTCAGGTCGCCTTTGTCAGACAGGAATGCCGCGCCGTCTATTTCAAACATATAGGGTGCCAGACCCTGTATGCCGATCACGGCATGGGTGCGGTCTGGCCCTGCAAAATCATGCCTTACACCCGCCTGAAGATCGAAAAAGGGCGTGATGGCACGGCTGTAAAGGGCTTGCACTTCGGCCTGTTCTGCCGCTTCCCCGAATGCGCCTTCGCCCTCGCTCTTGAACCATAATTTGTTGATGTCGCCGCCATAATAGCCCTGAACATCCCACAAATAGCCGTCCTGTCCGGCCCGTGCGCGATATTCCAGCCGGTCGCCCTGTAGCCAGAAAATCCGCATATCGCCGTGGCTTTTATAAAGCTCTTCGCGCGAAGCACGCATCGCGTCTGCGCCCCAGATTGCATCGGCGGCATTGGCGGGGCCGGTTGCTTCATTGGGAGAGGGCTTTGCATCGGGAACCGGTTGAGGCGTGCCATGGATCATATTGCTATGGTCCATCTCGCCGTGGTCCATTGTGCTATGATCAACCTCTGGCGCAACATCCTCTGCTTCAGGGGCCGCATGGGGGCTGTGATCACCATGCTGATCATGGCTTTGGGCCATTAACGGTGTGGGAGCTGCGGCTGCCGCCAACAGGGTTATAACAAACTTGCGCATCATGCGTCCTTCGGAAATGCGACGCTGACGGTCTGCATCATCCCGGCGTGCATGTGATAGAGCAAGTGGCAGTGGAAGGCCCAGTCGCCCGGTTCATCGCTGGTCACATCGAATGTCGCGCTGCTTCCCGGCTGGACGATGACGGTATGCTTTTTGGGCTGGTAATGGCCTTGCCCGTTCACGATTTCAAAGAACATGCCGTGCAAATGGATGGGGTGCGCCATCATCGTGTCATTGACAAGCTTGACCCGAACCCGCTCGTCATAGCCAAAGCGGATGGGCGCATCACCGACCGCGCTATATTTCCGGCCATCAAAGGACCACATATAGCGTTCCATATTGCCGGTCAGATGAAGTTCCATCTGCCGTTCCGGCTCACGCTTGCTATGATCCATTTCAAGCGATTTCAGCATCCGGTAATTGAGCACGCGGTGCGGGACATTATCTAGG